>CAXAWD010000312.1:0-5081 GCA_963972325.1 uncultured Acidimicrobiaceae bacterium | reverse complement strand
AGGGCCTCGGCCACGGCGATCGCCGGCAGGACGTGTCCGGACGTGCCGCCGCCGGTGACGACGGCGAACGTCTGCGTCACCGCGCCGGCGCCGTCGAACGGCGGGCCGAACGCGACGAGCGGGGCGAGCGTGACGGAGCGGACTTCGTCGCGCTGCGACGACTCGGGGCGGTCACGGCACGGCGGGCGACGTTGAGCAACAGCCCGGCGGCGGCCATCGAGGTGAACAGCGACGTGCCGCCGGCCGAGAAGAACGGCAGCGTGAGACCGGTGACGGGCATCAGGCCGGCGACACCGCCGAGGTTGACGATCGCCTGCACCCCGAACCATGCGGAGATGCCGCCCGCGAGGATCAGACCGAACTGGTCGGGCGCGGCGAGCGCCGTCTGGATCCCGAACCACACGAGCAATCCGAACCCGCCGATCACGGCCACCGAGCCGATGAAACCGAGTTCGTCGGCGATCACCGCGAAGATGAAGTCGCTGTGCGCGAGCGGCAGGTAGCCGAGCTTGGAGTTGCTGCCGCCGATGCCCGAACCGGTCATGCCGCCGTTGGCGATGCTCAACAGGCCCTGCCACGACTGCCACGCGAGGTGTTCCTTGTTACCTTCGATGTCGGTGAACGCCGCCAGCCGGTTGAAACGACGGGGATCGGAAACGATCGCGATGGTGGCGCCGAACGCTCCCACGAGACCGATCGATGCGACGTGGAGCATCGGCACGCCGGCGATCATGCCGACGGCGAGCACGACCGCCGCGAGCACGATCGCCGAGCCGAGGTCACCCTGGAGGAAGCTGACACCGGCGCAGCCGAACGCGACGATGGCGAGCGGAACCAGCCCGCGGCGCGGCTCGTGCAGTTCGTCGCGGTGGCGGGCGAACATGTCGGCGAGGAACGCGATCGCCGCCAGCTTCAGGAACTCCGACGGCTGGAAGCCGAACGATCCGAACCGCACCCACGAGTTGGCGTCGTTGATCGTGGCGCCGAGCCCGGGCACGAACGGGAGCATCATGCCGCCGGCGGCGAGGATCGAGCCGACGATCACGAACGACCGCCAGCGCTGGTACGGCACCTTGTACGCGACGACCATCGCCACAAACCCGAGGCTGGCCCACATGAGCTGGCGATTGAAGATCGAGTAGGGCGAGTCGTCGCCGCCGACCTGGTTGGCCGACGTGGCGGAGAGCACCATGACGAGCCCGAGCATCACGAACACGACGACGATGACCATGATCGCGTAGAACACGCCGGGGGTCGGTCCGAGCTGTTCGGCGACGCGCGGTTCTTTCATCTGCACCGCCCGTCGGGTCGGCTTGACCCGGCGTGCGGTTCCGGAACGGTCGGCGCCGCCGTGGAGGCGGTCGAGCGCCGCCGCCCGACGCTCACGGACGTCGGACGTCGCCGACCAGGGGTTCATCGTGGAGGTCATCGGCATCGACCACCTTTCGAGCGGGAGGCGACGGTCATGCCGTGGCCTCGACGGGCGGGGAATCAGCGGGTGCGGGTCGGGCGAGGTACGCGCTGACGAGTCGTCGGAAGTCGTCGCCCCGGGCGGTGTAGCCCGTGTACCAGTCGAAACTGGCGCAGCCCGGCGAGAGCACGACGGCATCGCCGGACTCGGCGCGGGTGCCGGCGAGCCCGACGGCGTCGGCCATCGAGTCGGCGACGACCACCTCGGTCGAGTCGGCGAACACGGCGGCGACGTCGGGGGCAGCCTCGCCGATCGCCACGACGGCGCGTACGTGTGTGTCGGTGGCGGCCATCGGCGAGAGGTCGACACCCTTGCGGCTGCCTCCGGCGATCAGCACGACCGAGTCGAACGCCCGGATCGCGGTCGCTGCGGCGTGCGGTGTCGTGGCCTTGGAGTCGTTGTACCAGGCCACTCCCCCGTCACGACCGACTTCCTCAAGCCGGTGCGGTTGGGCCGAGAACCCGGCGAGCGCGTCGGAGATCGCGGCCGCGTCGGCGAGGCCGGTCTCGAGCACCAGTGCTGCGGCGGCCAGCGCGTTGGTGACGTCGTGGGGCAGGCTGCGGGCCATGACGGACACGTCGACGATCGGACCCTGCGGCCCGATCAGGTCGGTGCCGTCGCGCCGGTAGTCACCCTCGTCGAGACCGAACGAGCGCCGACGGCCCGGTGCCTCGGCGAGATGGCGCATGACGACCGGGTCGTCCACGAACCCGATCGCGACATCGGTCTCGGCCTGCAGCGTGAACACGCGGGCCTTGGTCGCCTCGTAGCTGTCGAGCGAGGTGTGCCAGTTGAGGTGGTCGGGCGCGAAGTTCAACCACACGGCGGCGTCGGCACGGAACCGTTCGGTCCAGGCCAACCGGAAACTGCTGCACTCGATCACGAACACGTCGAGGTCGGTGTCGACGGCGTCGACGAACGGCACGTCGGTGTTGCCGACCGCCTCGACGTCGAGCCCGGCCGAGCGGAGCATCGCGACCGTCATGTCGGTGGTGGTCGTCTTCCCGTCGGTGCCGGTGATGGCGAGGATCGGGCGCGGACCGCCCGGCCGTTCCTGCTCCCACCGGTATCCGAGTTCGATCTCGGACATCAGCGGCACGCCGGCGCGCTGCGCGGCGGTGACGATCGGGTGGGACTCGGGCACGCCGGGTGCCGGCACGATCAGATCGAACCGCTGCACGAACTCGTCGGCGTCGGAGGGCGCGGGCAGCAGCTCGATCCCGAGCGAGCGCGCCAGGTCGTCCTTGGCGTCGTCGATCGAGTCGTCGACCACGACGACCTCGTGATCGCGACGCAGCAGCGCACGCACGGTCGCCGCACCGGTGATCGCGAGGCCGTACACCAGGGCGCGCATGGTCAGCCGATCACCCGTGTGTAGTCGGCGATGAAGATCGCGAGCGCGGACGCGACGCAGATCGCGGAGATCAGCCAGAACCGGATGATGACGGTCGTCTCGGGCCAGCCACCCAGCTCGAAGTGGTGGTGGATCGGCGACATGCGGAACAGCCGCCGGGTGCGACCGGACGCCTTGAACACACCCATCTGGATCGCGACCGAACCGGCCTCGATCACGTTGATGCCACAGATCAGGATCAGCAGCAGGTGCGTGTTGAGCGTGAGCGCGAGGAACGCGAGCGCCGAGCCGAGCCCGAGGGCACCGACGTCGCCCATGAAGATGCGTGCCGGTGCGGCGTTCCACCAGAGGAACCCGAGGCAGGCGCCGCCGAACGCTGCGGCGAGCACACCCATGTCGAGCGGGTTGACGACCTCGCTGTAGACGTCGGGGTTACGGAACGCCCAGTAGCCGATGACCGTGAACGCGCCGAAACCCATCAGCGCCGACCCGCCGGCGAGACCGTCGAGACCGTCGGTGACGTTGACGGCATTGGTGGTGGCCCAGACGATCGCTCCGGCCCAGACGATCCAGACGATCGTCGGCACCTCGAACCCGAGATCGCCCGCCCGGACCAGCGTGACCGACTCGTCGATGCCCGTCGTGGTCGCGAGCCACGCCGCGAACCCGAAGGCCATCGCCATCGTGAGGTAGTTCTTCTGTTTCCAGAAGATGCCGCGGTTGTGACGCTTCCTGACCTTGATCCAGTCGTCGAGGAACCCCATGAACGACATCGACAGGATGCCGAGCCAGACGATCATCGCCTGGTCGGAGAACGCGATGTTGCGCACGTGGGCGACCGCCCAGCCGATGAAGGCGGCGACGATGATCGCGAGTCCGCCCATGGTGGGCGTGCCCTGCTTGATCATGTGATGGTCGGGCCCGTGGTCTTCCTTCCCGAGGATCGGCTGACCCTGTCCGCGGGTGCGGAAGAACACGATGAGGTAGCGGGTTCCGAACAGTGAAATCAGGGTCGAGATCGCTCCGGCGATCAGAACGGCAATCACGAGGCGTCTCCAGTCATGTCGATGGTGGCCAACTCGTCGAGGAGCTGACGCGCCACCACTCTGTCATCGAACGGGCGCCGTTCGTCGCCAATCGACTGTGTCGCTTCGTGCCCCTTGCCGGCGATCACGACGATGTCGTCGGGTCCGGCGGCACCGATCGCCTGCGCGATCGCGGCACGCCGGTCGACGTCGGAACGCACCTTCGACCGGTGGGGCGCTGCCGCTCCGGCGACGACCTGGTCGACGATCGACTGCGGGTCTTCGCTCCGCGGGTTGTCCGATGTGACGATCGCGATGTCGGCCAGTTCGGCGCCGACGGCACCCATCGGCGCCCGCTTCTCGACGTCGCGGTCCCCGGCGCAGCCGAACACGGCGATGACCCGGCCGTCGGGCACCAGTCGGCGAGCGGAACGCAGCACCTCTTCCAGCCCGTCGGGTGTGTGCGCGTAGTCGACGACCGCCGCGACACGGTGACGGACGGGGTCGCTGACCGTCTCGAAGCGGCCGGGCACCGGCGGGAGCTCGCCGAGACCGGCGGCGGCGTCGGCCGGTTCGATGCCGAGCAGCGACGCCGCGGTCAGGGCCGCGAGCGAGTTGTACACGTTGAACGCTCCACCGATCGGCACGTGCACGCGGTGGCCGTGCCAGATGAACGAGTGGTCGGCGACGCCGACCTCGACATCGCCCGCGTCGGCGAGCCCGAAGCCGACGACCTCGATCGACGATGCGTCGACGAGCAGTCGGCCGTACAGGTCGTCCACGTTGGACGCGCCGGCCGCGGCGAATGCCGGATCGAACAGGGATGCCTTGGCGCGAAAGTACGACTCCATCGACTCGTGCAGGTCGAGATGGTCTCGCCCGAGGTTGGTGAACACGACGACGTCGAACTCGGCGCCCACGACCCGATGGAACACCATCGCGTGCGAGGAGACCTCCATGACCACGCTCTCGACGTCGTCGCGGACGAACTGAGCGAGTTGGCGTTGGAGGTCGGTCGCTTCCGGCGTCGTGCGCGCCCCCGACAGCGTGCCGAGCGTGCGCTGCGAGCGCCCGGTCGCAGCGAGGATCGTGCCGAGCATCTGGGCGGTGGTCGTCTTGCCGTTCGTCCCGGTGATCCCGATCAGCTCGAGCGAACGGGACGGGAACCCGTGGATCGCGGCGGCGGCGTGCCCCATCGCGCGGCGGACGTCGGTGACCAGGATCTGCGGCA
>CAXAWD010000311.1:0-5112 GCA_963972325.1 uncultured Acidimicrobiaceae bacterium | reverse complement strand
TCGGCACCCAGCGACTTGAGTGGGTGCGGTGGAGCGTCGGGAGAGCGATGCTGGGCGACCACCTCGACCACCCGGGCCAGCGACGCGACCGCCGGCACGTCGCCGTGCATCAGCTGGAACGCCTCACGATCGTGTTCGCCGACACCGACTTCGAGCCGTGTCGCACCCGAGCCCGGGTCGTCGACCACCCGGCACACCTCGAGCCCGCGGACCTCGCCGGTCAGCACGCCGTGTTCGACGACCGGCTCGGCCCCGCCCTCCACGATCAGCGACCGAAACGCCTCGTGGGCCTCCGACGCCGGGGCCGGGGACGGCAGTTCGGCCGGTGTGGCCTGCTGCATCGAGCGACCCTCGGCCGACCAGACCGTGATCGGCAACTCGAACTCGGCCGCGCGTCGCGCGAGCACACCGGTGCCATCCTCGGCCACGACATGCAGCCGCTGCACCTCGGAGCGCACCGCCCAGGCGATCGCGGCGCCGAGCCGCCCGGCGGGGCGCTCGTCGAGGTACACCCACCCGTCGTCGCCGTCTCGGAGCGCAGCGCCCGGTGCGAACTCGACGGGCGCCTCGGGCGGGTGGCCGACGGCGTCGGTGACCAACGCCAGCAGTTTGATGCCGTTGAGGCGGCTCCGTCGGGTGTCGTCGTCGTGCGTCTCGCTCACGTCATCGACGGTATCGGCCGGACGAGTCGAACTAGGTCACGAAGTAGCCGAGTACGTCGGCGATGATCTCGCACTCGGCGATCTCGTTCGCGATCGTGAGCGCACCACCTTCACCGAGGCGGCAGATCACCAGATTCGCCACCGTCTGGCCGGGTGCCAGGTTCAGGTTCGACGTGCCCGGGTCGTCTTCGCCGGACGGCCACACCGACACGAACGAGGGACCCGCCACCTCGGTGGCTGCCACGTTCATGACGACCGCCGTCGCCGTGTTGGGCACCGCGCCCGAACCGCCGAGCGCCAGGCGTACCGACCGACCGGGGCCGACCGGCCCGTCGAAGCCGATGCCGTAGCGGCTGTCGAGGACCCGCCGCGGTGGCGTGGCACGGAGCTGGTCACCGTTCGACGAGAAGTAGCCGAACACATCGGCGAGCACGTGTCGATTGCCGCCCGCGCCGCTGATCGTCACCTTGCCACCTGCGCCGAGCTTGCAGATCGCGAGGTTCGGCACGGTGTCGTTGGCGAAGAAGTTGACGTTCGACGTCTCGGGTGCGGCGCCACCGGTCGGGGCGACGCTGACGAACCCGGGTGCATCGGGCTCGGTGACGGTCAGGTTGAGCACGACCGCCGATGCGCCGCTCTTGGGCACCCCGGCCCGGTTCGCGACCTGCACGTCCAGCGTCTCGAGGTGGCCGAGCTTGCCGCGAGGAACGCCGTCGCCGAATCGCGTGTCGAACAGCCGGGACGGGTCGACCGGCTGGAACTTGTCGCCGGACCCGTCCGCGGTGAAGTAGCCGAACACGTCGACGACGCAGTGGGTCGCCCCGTGGGAGTTGAACACCTCGATGCATCCGTCGTCGCCGATCCCCATCACCACGAGGTTCGGTACCGGCCGTCCGGGCCCGCCGTTGATGTTCGAGGTCGACGGTCGCGCCGTCGCACCGGGATACACCGTGAAGAACATCGGCTGCGTCGCCTCGACAGCCGTGACGTTGGCGACCACGGCAGTGGCATCGGCGTGCACGCCGCCGACGCCGCTCACCCGGACACGCACCCGCTCTTCGGCGCGCAGGCGACGCTTGAACACCCCGCCCGTCCCGTCGCGTGTGTCGACGACACGCCGCGGCGCCAGTGGCACGAAGTTCGACGGCGGCGTGGTGGAGGCCGGGCCCGGAGCGATGCTCCCGTCCGACAGGATGCCCGGGCCGCGCCGGAACAGACCGAGGTTCTCGAAGTTGCCGCCGAGCACGTCGCTCGACCCACCGCCGAGCCAGCCGTCGATCACCGAGGCGTAGTACGAACGGAAATCGACGTGATGCCCCATCCGCTCCCAGCGGTTGAGGCCCGCCATCGAGGGCTGCCGGCCGTACATGCCGCCCTTGACGTTCTCGCCGAACACGAAGTGTGGTGCCGACGAACCGTGGTCGGTACCGGCCCCGTCGTTGCTCCACGGGGTGCGACCGAACTCGGAAGCGGTCATCACCGTCACACGACTCTTCCACGCCGGGTCGAGCACCTCGAAGAAGCGTTTGACCGCGGCGTTGAGTTCTTGCATCCGAACCGGGTGCTGGTCGGGCTGACCGGCGTGGCTGTCGAAGTCGCCGTAGCCCACCGTCATCACCCGGAACCCGAGGTTGGCGTTGATCAACCGGGCAGCGACGTCGACACCGGCCACGACGCGGGTCTCCGACAGGTTGTCCGACGACGGGATCGCCAGTGCGAGCTCCTGGGCCAGTTCGCTCTGGTCGACCATCGCTTCGGCGACCGCCGCGAACCAGGGCCCGTTGGCCCCGGACTGCATCGAGCGGATCGCCTGGTACCCGCGGCGGCTGCGTTCGGACGTGTCGGAGCCGAACCCCGGCGTCGACGGGGGCACGACCGTGCCGCGAGCCGACGCACCGATCAGGTGGAGCGGCACCGAGTACCCGACCTCGGCCGCCGCATACAGGTCTTTCGAGCCGTCGAGGTATCCGTCGAGCCAGCGTCCGATCCAGCCGGTCGTCGGGATCGCGTGGGGGCGGCCCGCCATCCAATACGCCATCGAGTTGAAGTGCGAGAAGTCGGGGTCTTCGTAGCCGATGCCGTTGACGACCGCGAGCTGACCGGCGTCCCAGAAGCTCTTGAGCTCGGTCAACTCCGGGTTCAGACCGAAGTTGCGGTTCAGCCGCAGCGTCCGCTCCGGGGCGATCGCGAGGTCGCCGTGCATGTCGTAGTAGTTGCCGTCGTTGACCGGCACGACCGTGTTCAGCCCGTCGTTGCCGCCGAACATGGTCAGCACCACGAGGATCCCATCGGTCGGACCGACCGGTCCTGCCGCCCACGCCGGCGTGCCCAACCCGTCGAGGAGCTCGGCGACGACCGGCGAGACGCCGCCGGCTGCGAGTCCGGCGCCGGCGCCCATGCCGACGAGCTGGAGGAACGAGCGGCGATCGAGCGCGTGGGGGTCGGCTTCGGCAACGCTGAGGTGGGCGAGCGCGTCGCCGGTGGAGATGTCGGGGTCGAGCACGTTGGCCTCCTAGGCGACCTGGAGTTCGGGGGCGAGCATGGCGAGGTGGAACAGGTCGCTGAGCTCCCACCGGTAGGAGCTGGTCGCGAAGCTCGCCAGGGCGTCGTACGACGCGGGGCTCAGCTCCAGTTCGGCGAGGCGGAGCACCTCGTCGAGCACCTCGGTGTAGTCCGCCTGGTCACGGTCACGGTCGTTGACGAAGTCGTAGGAGATCGTCCCGTTCCGGAGGTGCAGCGCACCACCGCTCCAGTAGTCCTGCATCGACCGCCAGACGAACTGGCGGACCGTCTCGGTGCGCTTGGCCATGGCGCTCGCGTTGACCCAGTAGCCGTTGTGCTTCCACCCGCTCACGTTCGGCGGGAACAGGGGGCGTTGTCCCATGCCCTGCATCAACCACAGCGGCGTCGCTTCGACCGAGCGTCGCCCGGTCGCGTACAGCAGCGCGACGACGAACTCGACCGGCGAGCGCACGAGCCCCTGCTTGACCTCCGTCGTGTAGAACTCCGGGTGCCGCAGGAGTTCCCGGAGCCACGGCTTCACGTCGAAGTCGTTGTCGAGCGCCGCGTCGCGCAGGTCGCCGATCACGGCGTTCGACGGCTCGGTGCCGGCGAAGTCGATCCACAGCTTCTTCGAGAGGAACTCGGCTGCGACCTCCTTCGACGGGCGTCCGCCGTTCTGACGGGCGCCGCCCGGGATCGTGCCGTTGCCGAGCATGACCTCGATCGTTTCCCGACCGTGCACGGTCTGGTCGGCACCCTGGTTGATCGTGCGGCCCAGGAACGTCTTGTTCGAGGCGTCGTGCCAGTCTTCGCGCCAGACGTACTCACCGTTGCGCCAGTCGTCGGTGTGGCCGGTCCACGCCGCGGTGGCAGCCTCGACGTCGGCCTCGGTGTAGTTGCCCACCCCGAGCAGGAAGAGCTCCATCAGCTCGCGGGCGAAGTTCTGGTTGGGCGACGTGTTCCGATTCTGGTTGTTGTCGAGGTACCGCAACATCGCGACCTGCGTGGACATCTCGATCGCGAGATCGCGGACGTTGGAGAGTGCACCGCGTCGGAACGTGTCGATCTGCTCCTGCATGAGATCGGCCGAGCCGACCTTGGTCAGGTCGGAGCAGAAGTGACCGTGCCAGAAGAACGCCATCCGCTCCTGGATCGGCCTGGGCGAGTCGTGCGCCATCCGGTCGAGCCAGTGGTGTGTGAGCTCCTCGCCCCGGCGCCAGTTCACCTCGTCGGTCAGGTTGGCCGAACCCGGGTTGCTCGGCACGTCGAGGATGTCGTCGATCGCAGCGTCGGTCGACAGGTTCTTCAGTTCGTTCACGCGCGACGGGCGCGCGACGTACTCGGTACGGCGCAGCAGGTGTTCGAGGTCTTCGAGGGCTGGCATGTGACTCCCGGGGTTCGCTTCGTCGGGTCATCGTCGGCCGCCCGACCGAACTTGATCTCGCCGGCAGAGTTTGACCGAAATCTGAGGTGATTCCGCGTCACCCCTCACACATTCCGGAAAACGACGACACCGCCCCGGGGAACCCGGGGCGGTGTCGAACGGTCTGTCAGCGGCTGTGGCCGCCGGCGTTCACTTCTTCTTGCTGCGGTCGCCGTAGCGCTTGTTGAAGCGCTCGACGCGGCCACCGGAGTCGACCAGCTTCTGCTTGCCGGTGAAGAACGGATGGCACTCGTTGCAGAGCTCGAGGAGCTGCTCGCCGGGCTTGGTCGACTTCGTGGTGAACGTGTTGCCGCACGAGCACTTCACGGTGACGTCTTCGTATGTGGGGTGGATTTCGGTCTGCATGACTTGCTCCCTGAGAATTCGGACTGTGAGAGGATAACCCCGTAGGCGTGGGAATTTGTTCCGATCGCGGCCGGAGCCTTTCCTCACATCCCGGGCTGTTTGGCGATTTCGGTGAGGAACTCCTCGTTGGTGCGGAACGTCTTGAGACGATCGACCAGG
>CAXAWD010000310.1:0-5116 GCA_963972325.1 uncultured Acidimicrobiaceae bacterium | reverse complement strand
CCGGGAACCCGGAGCCCTTCTTGAAGCGGTACGCGCGGGCGACCTCGAACGTGTTGGTGAGTTCGGGCTCGCCGTGGTCGATCAGGCAGGCCTTGGCGGTGGTGCCGCCCATGTCGAAGCAGAGCAGCCGTTCTTCGCCGAGGCGGTTGGCGAACCAGCTGCCCGCGAGCGCTCCGGCGGCGGGGCCCGATTCGACGAGCCGGATCGGGGCCTGCGCGGCGTCGTCGGCCGACACGACGCCGCCGTTCGACAGCATCATCAGCACCGAGCCGCCGAAGCCCTCGGACGACAGCCACTTCTGGAGTTCGTCGAGGTACGGCCCGATCACGGGCATCGTGGCCGCGTTGCAGGCGGTGGTGATCATGCGCGGGTACTCGCGGATCTGCGGGGAGATCTCGGCCGAGATACACACCGGAACGCCGAGCTCGGCGCGCAGGTGGTCGGCGACCTTGCGTTCGTTGGCCCGGTTGACGTAGCTGTTGAGCAGGCAGATCGCGACCGAGTCGACCTCGGCCTCGCGCAGCTGCTCGGTGAGCGCGGCGAGTGCCTCGGGCGTGGGGTCGACGATGACGTCGCCTTCTGCGCTCACGCGCTCGTCGAGTTCGAACGTGCGGTCGCGCGGGATCGGCGGCGCCGGGAACTCGATCTGCAGGTCGTACATGTCGTACCGGTGCTCGTCGCGGATGAGCAGCGTGTCGCCGAAGCCCTTGGTCGTGACGAGCCCGCTCCGGCCGAGCTTGCCCTCGATCAACGCGTTCGTGATCAGCGTGGTCGCGTGCACGATCGGGGCGGTGATCTCGGCGGGCCGGACCCCGGCCTTGTCGAGCAGTTGGGTGACGCCGGTGCGTACGCCGTCGAGCGGGGCGCTCGGGGTGGTCAGCGTCTTGTCGACCACGATGCGACCACTGGCCGCATCGAGGAGCACGACATCGGTGAACGTGCCACCGATGTCGACGGCGAGTCGCCAGTCCGTGGTGGCCATCAGCCCTCCTTCAGATCGTCGCGCGGCGGCGCGAACACGTCGAGAATCCAGCATTCGTCGTACTCGTCGTCGCCGATGAACACGCTGTCGCCGTGCCACACGGATTTGGGAGCGAGGTACGCCTCGTGCTCGTTGAGCACGACACGTTCGTCGGGGTCTTCCTCACCGATCCGGAAGTCGAGGGCACCGCGCACGATGATGCCGAGCTGTTCGTGGTCGTCGTGCTTGTGCAGGAACGAACCGGTCGCCCCGCCGGCGATGCGCCAGAAGCAGAGCTGCAGTTGCTCGCCGGTGATGATCCGGCGCCGGAACCCGGGCCGGTCGGTCTCGACGAACGCGGCGTCGTCGAAGAAGTGGCAGTACTGATCGGTCAGATTCATGATGCGCTGCCTCCGGCAGCATCGGTGAACACGCTGGTGGTGCCGCCGTAGCGGGCGCGGGCTCCTGGCAGGTCGAGGGGCTCGACGATCGCATCGTGCTCCTGCGTCCCCCAGTTCTCGGGCGGGTTGAGCCACATCACCTCGAACTCCAATCCGTCCGGGTCGCGGCAGTACAGGCTCTTGTTGACGAAGTGATCGGACGCGCCCATCAGTGCGCCGGCCTCGCTGAGCCGCTCGCGCATCGCGTCGAGCTCGTCGAGCGTGGCGACCTCCCAAGCAAGGTGGTACATACCCACCGTGCGCTGCCCGGCGTCGGACGCCTGGGCACCGTCGCCGATCGAGAAGAACGCGATGTCGTGGTGGTTGGCCGAACCGGGTGCTCGCATGAACACGAACGGGCCCGGGCCGTCGATGATCGTGCGGAACCCGAGCACGTCCTCGTAGAACGCACGATGACGCTGCGCATCGCGGACGTACAGCACCACATGGTTGAGCTGGCGAATGGTCACTTCATCCCCTTTGGACTGATGGTCAGACCATAATCGGCCATGGCTGCTCCCGTCAACTCGCCGCTGCGTCCGCCGCCGGAACCACCAGTTCGGCGAACCGGCGGCGCCATTCGACCGAACACCGGTCGGACTGCACGCTCACCAGATCGGTCCGGCCGAGCGGCATCGTGCCGGGCACCTGTTCGAGCATCCGCTTGTCCTCGGCGCCGATCGCCCGGTCGAACGCGATCGTCTCCTCGGGGTCGGCGCTGTGGTCGTCGTTGCGCCACACGACGAACGTGAACAGCGAGTTCTCGTCGTCGACCGGCGTCGAACACAGCAGCAGGATGTGCTGCAGACCGGTCTCGTACTCGATCGTGCTGCGCACCGAGAGCGGCAAGTGGAAACCCGTGCTCATCCGACGGTGCACGACCGCCTCGTCGGTGCCGGTGGTTGCCGACGCCAGGTCGGGGTTGTTGGCATCGACCTCGTACGAGTACCCGTACCAGCCGTTGTCGAGCTCGCCGAGTTCGATTCGCGGCACCCGTGGGGTCTGCCCCGCGCCGAACGTGCCGGTGTGCACCCACGGAAAGTGGCTGATGTCGCAGAAGTTGTCGACCATCCGCGGCGCCGAGACCTGCCACGCCTGCATGCCGCTGTTGATCCGTCGGAACGCCGGATCGGCCTCGTGGGCGATGACCGGGATCTCACCGGTCGGTTCATCGATGCTCACCCACACGAGCCCGTACCGCTCCTCCACCCAGCGGGTGGCGAGGTGGGCGGCGGGCGGCACGGTGGCGTCCTCACCCGACGACGGCACCAGCACGCAACGGCCGCCATCGCCGAACGTCCATCCGTGATAGGGACAGACCAGTCGCCCGTCCTCGACCGTGCCGATCGACAGTGGCGACTGGCGGTGCGGGCAGCGGTCGTACGCCACGACCAAGTCGCCCGACGACGATCGCCAGACGACGAAGTCCTCGCCGAGCAGACGGAAGGCGACGGGAGCCGATTCGACGTCGGTCGACTCGGCGACCGGATGCCATGCGGAACGGATCGCTGTACTGGTGATGAACGTCGTCATCTCTTCCCCGATTCGATCGGGTGGACCGCAGCTGCAGCGACGGTCCACTTGGTCAGACCATCTGACCATACTCCACTACGGCGGGCACGTCGAGTCGGCTCAGCGCAAGTCGTCGACCATCGAGTGCTCGATGCCGTCGATGTGGCTCATCGTGGCGTCGACGATCGCCGCCGCGTCACCGCGCGCGAACGCGGAGGCGATGCCTCGGTGGTCGTCGATTGCCCGCTCGACGATCCGCTGGACCTCCGGGCGGTTGAGCTCGTCGCCGAGCAGCGCCTCGAAGTCGTGCGACCGGAAGAGCTGATCGAGCACCTTGCCGTACAGCTCGATCAGGAGCGGGTTGCCGCATTGCGCGGCGATCGTGGTGTGGAACTCCCGGTCGAGCTGCCGGAACCCGTCGATCTCCAAGTTGTCCTCGAAGCGACGCATGATGCCGGCGATCGATGCCCGGGCGTCGTCGTCGGCCCGTTCGGCCGCGAGCGCGAAGATCGGGGCCTCGAGCACCCGGCGGGTCTCGAACAACTCCTTCACGAACGTCTTGCGATCGTCGCCGGCATCGACGGTGACGTCGGGCAGGTGCTCGGCGACGCAGGTGCGGTTGCCCCGACGTTCGATCACTCCGATCGACAGCAACCCCTGAATCGCTTCACGGACCGAGGTGCGAGCGACCTCGAACTGGTCGCTGAGCTCACGCTCGGACGGGATCCGCTCGCCGGGCGACAGCTCGCCGGTGGTGATCCGCTGGAGCAGTTGCTCGCGAATCTGGGTGCTGACCGTTCGTCTCGACACCGGCTCGAATTTCACGTGATCGGTCAGGGCCTACTCCTCATCTCGCTTGGGCCGATGGTCGGACCATGTCACCAAACAGTAGCCGACCCGGGGGAAGCACCGGATCGATTTCCACGACGACTCGGCCCCTACTGGTCAGACCATCGGACCGTACGATAGGGTGGCGCCGGCGGGCAGCCGTTGCCCACCCACGAGGGGAGGACACCATGGAGACTTCGACCGATACCCCGGTCTACGACATCCACCCGAGCGAGGCTCGGTGGACCCACGTCGCACTGCGAGTCGACGACATCGACGCCACCATCGAGTTCTACACGTCGATGACGCCGCTCGAACTCATCGACCGGCGCGAGGACGAGATGGGCTACGGCGCCTGGCTGGGCATGCCGGGCGCCACCAACAACCCGTTCATCCTCGTCGTCGCCCAGTTCTTCGAAGGCTGCGACCCGTTCGCCGACGCCCCCAAGGAAGTCCTCGCACCGTTTGCCCACTTCGGCATCGAGGTGCCGACCAAGGAAGCGGTCGACGAGATCGCCGCCAAGGCCGAGGCCGCCGGGTGCCTCGGCATGCCGGCCACGATGATGCCGCCGCCGATCGGATACATCTGCATGGTCCGCGACCCCGACGGCAACACGCTCGAGTTCTCGTGGGACCAGGGCGTGTACGCCACGCTGCTCGAGCGCTACGGCCCGCCGGCCGCCGGCTGACGCTCGGTCGTCACTCCCCCGCCGGGCGCACACCGAACGCGTCGATCGCGGCCAGCTCCTCGGCCACGACGGAGAGCAATCCCGACTCGGTGTCGTGAGCGACCACCCGGCCACCGGCGAGGAACAACACGAATCGACCGTCGGGGGTCCACACGACCTGATCGACGTCCTGGGTCGGTCCGATGTCGACGACTGCCCCAGTCGTCAGGTCGACCACGCCGAGCGACCGTTGCGTCGAGGCTCGGTCGACCGGGTCGAGTACCTCGACCACGGCCCGTTGACCGCCCGGTGCGACCGACGACCCGCCGGCGGGTGCGTACCGAACCGGCACGGCGAACTCGTCCGGCCCGATCACGCGGCGCTCGCCCGATTCCCGATCGATCACGGCGAGCGCGCAGGCGAGGCGACCGTCGCACTCCTCCACCAGGACGAACTCGGCGCTGATCGCGAGCAGGCGACCCGTGGTGATCGGCTCGACGAGCGGGTCGGCAATCCTCGCGGCTCCGGTGTCGACATCGGTGACTGCACGCTGCGGCTGGACCCGGAACCAACCGTCGGGAAGCTCGACCAGCACGCCCCCGGCCGGGTCGACCCGGGCCGGCACCGCCGGCAGCGCGGCGATCACCTCGCCGAACTCGCCCTGCACCGAGACCGAATGCACGTACGTGTACACATACGGCTCGGGC
>CAXAWD010000309.1:0-5141 GCA_963972325.1 uncultured Acidimicrobiaceae bacterium | reverse complement strand
TCGGTACCCGAGTTCGTCGGCCCAGCTCGCGACCCGGAGGTCGGCCTCGATCGAACGGTCGAGCCATTGGCCGAGCACGACCGACACCCGGACGTCGCCCGCTGCCGTCATCGTGTTCGCTGTCATGCCGACGTCCTAGCTCGGATCGCCGATGGGTGTCGAGTCCTGCCGAACGCGGTGGGCGTCGAACGCACGTGAGGTCTACGCTGAGCTGCGATGGTGACGTCGGCCCCGCTCTTCGTGTTCGAACACGTCGGTTGCGGGTACGGGGCCGCCACCGTGGTCGACGACGTCCGGTTCGCGGTCGATTCCGGCGACTTCGTGGGCATCGTCGGCCCGTCGGGCAGCGGCAAGACCACCGTGCTCAAGGCGCTGCTCGGCATCATCCGACCCCGCTACGGCGTGATCCGCCGGCGCGAGGGTTTGCGGGTCGGATACGTGCCGCAGGTCGAAACGATCGACTGGACCTTCCCGGTCACCGTCTTCGACGTGGTCGCGCTCACGGTGCGGCACGGTCGTTTCCGGCGCCTGCCGACGTCCGACATCGACCGCATCCGGGGAATCATCGACGCGGTCGGACTCGACGGGCTGCACGATCGTCACATCAGCGAGTTGTCGGGCGGACAGCAGCAGCGGGTGTTCCTGGCCCGAGCGCTCGCCCAGGAGCCGGATCTGCTCGTGCTCGACGAACCGGCGAGCGGCGTCGACGTCGCGACCCGCCACGAGTTGCTGCACCTGCTCGCCGACCTGCACCACGACGGCATGACGATCGTCCTGACCACGCATGACATCAACGGTCTCGCCGCCCACCTGCCGCGCCTGATCTGCTTCAACCGCACGGTCGTGGCCGACGGTCCGCCCGACGAGGTGCTGCACCCGTACGTCCTCGAGCGTACGTACGGCGCGCCGATGGACGTGCTCCACCACGGGGGCATGCCGGTGGTGCTCGAACATCGCGGTCACGGCCCCCACGTCGCCCGCGACCGCTCCGCATGATCGCCACCATCGCAACGATCGGCACGGTGCTGCTCGAACCGCTCGAGTTCGAGTTCTTCCAGCGAGGTCTGTTCGTGGCCACCGCTGCGAGTGCGCTGTGCGGTCTGATCGGCGTGTTCGTGGTGCTCCGCTCGATGAGCTACATCGGCCACGGGCTCTCGCACGCCGTGTTCGGCGGTGCCGCGGCGTCGACGGTGCTCGGCGTCTCGTACTTCGTGGGAGCGGGGGTGTGGGCGGTGCTGGCGGCGCTGTTGATCGGCCGCGTGTCGACCCGGTCGCCCGTGGGCGCCGACGCAGCGATCGGCGTCGTCACCACGGCGTCGTTCGCGATCGGGCTCGCCATCCAGAGTCGCAACGGGTCGGTGTCGAGCGCGCTCGACACCGTGCTGTTCGGCAACGTGCTCGCCGTGTTCGGCCGAGACGTGCTCGCCGTGCTCGTCGTCGGTGCCTGCGTCACCGTGTTCGTGGCGGCCTTCCGTCGCGAGTTGACGTTCGCCACCTTCGACCCCGACGTCGCCCGGACGTCGGGCATCCCCGTCGCTCGTCTCGACGCGCTGTTGATGGTCGCGCTCTCCGCCACGGTGATCGTGTCGGCCCGGGTGATCGGCGCGCTCCTGATCGCCGCGATGCTCGTCCTGCCCGCCGGCACGGCGCGACTCCTCACCAACTCGATCGGGCGAATGCTGTGGCTCGCCCCGCTCCTGGGTGCGCTGTTCGGGTTCGGCGGCATGTACGCGAGTTGGTACGCCGAGGTGCCGAGCGGCGCGATGATCACGCTGGTCGGCACGGTCGTGTTCGGTGCCGCCTACCTGGGCGTCGACGCCGCTCGACGGCGTGCCGTCGCAGGTCTCGACGACCACGCCGTTCCCGCCTGAACCTCGCCGACCGGGTCGTCGCCACCGGCGCTGCCACACAGAACGGGTGCGGATGCCCGATAGCGTGGGTGAGCCATGTCTGAGACCCCCCTCGCCTCCCGCGACGACCTCCGCAACCTCGCCATCGTCGCCCACGTCGACCACGGCAAGACCACGCTCGTCGACTCGCTCCTCCAACAGTCCGGTGCGTTCCGCTCCAACGAGACCGTGAACGAACGCGTCATGGACTCCAACGATCTCGAGCGCGAGAAGGGCATCACGATCCTCGCCAAGAACACGTCGGTGCAGTGGGGCGGTGTCACGCTCAACATCGTCGACACCCCCGGCCACGCCGATTTCGGTGGTGAGGTCGAACGGGCGCTCACGATGGTCGACGGCATCGTGCTGCTGGTCGACGCGGCCGAGGGGCCGCTGCCGCAGACCCGTTTCGTGCTGCGCAAGGCGCTGGCGTACGACATGCCCGTGATCCTCGTGATCAACAAGGTCGACCGTCCCGACGCGCGCATCGCCGAGGTGGTCGACGAGGTCTACGAACTCTTCATGGATCTCGATGCGAGCGACGCCCAGCTCGACTTCCCGATCGTGTACTGCTCGGGTCGCGACGGGTGGGCCTCGCTCGACCTCGACCAGCGCGGCGACGACCTCGCGCCGCTCTGCGATGTCGTCCTCGAGACGATCCCCGCCCCGACGTACCACGAAGGTGCCCCGCTGCAGGCCTGGGTGACCAACCTCGATGCCAACGCCTACCTCGGTCGCCTGGCGCTGTGCCGCGTCGTCGAGGGCACGATCGAGAAGGGCAAGCAGGTCGCATGGTGCCGCGTCGACGGCACGATCACCCGCACCAAGGTCGCCGAGCTGTTCCTGACCGAACAGTTGACACGGGTGCCCGTCGAGTCGGCGGGCCCAGGCGACCTCGTGGCCGTGGCCGGTATTCCGGAGATCACGATCGGTGAAACCCTGGCCGATGCCGAAGAGCCGGTCGCGCTTCCGTTGATCACGGTCGACGAGCCGGCGCTCGCGATGACGATCGGTATCAACACCTCGCCGCTCGCCGGTCGCGACGGCAGCAAGCTCACCGCTCGCCTCGTCAAGAACCGTCTCGACGCCGAGCTGATCGGCAACGTGAGCATCCGCGTCAATCCGACCGACCGGCCCGACGCCTGGGAGGTCCAGGCCCGCGGTGAGTTGCAGCTCGCGGTGCTCGTGGAGACCATGCGGCGTGAGGGGTTCGAGCTGACCGTCGGCAAGCCCGAGGTCGTCACCAAGGAGATCGACGGCAAGAAGCACGAGCCCGTCGAGCGGGTCACGATCGACATCCCTGAGGAACACCTCGGCTCGATCACCCAGCTCCTCGCCGCCCGCAAGGGTCGTATGGAGAACATGACGAATCACGGGATGGGCTGGGTTCGGCTCGAGTACCTGGTGCCGGCCCGTGGCCTGATCGGATTCCGTACCGACTTCCTCACCGAGACTCGCGGCACCGGCGTGATCAGCCACATCTTCGAGGACTACGAACCGTGGTTCGGCGACATCCGTGCCCGCGACCGCGGCTCGATCGTGGCCGACCGGACCGGTCCCACCACCACGTATGCGATGACCAACCTGCAGGAACGCTGCACGATGATGGTCGGGCCCGGCACCGACGTGTACATGGGCATGATCGTCGGGGAGAACTCCCGGGCGGGCGACATGGACGTCAACATCTGCCGTGAGAAGAAGCTCACCAACGTGCGTGCTTCCTCGTCCGACGACACGATCAAGCTGACGCCGCACCGGGTGCTGTCGCTCGAACACGCTCTCGAGTTCATCGCCAGCGACGAGTGCATCGAGGTCACGCCCAAGCACGTTCGGCTGCGCAAGGTGCACCTCGACCCGCAAGACCGTCACCGCGCCGCCAAGGCCCTCAGCGGTTCCCGTTCCGGCTGATCAGGTGGTGCCGAAGGCGTCGTCGCCCTCGGCGCCGGCGTTTGACGGTCGCCCGAACGCGTCGCCGTAGATCTCGGCGAAGTCGGCGAGCATCACGTCGAGCGGCAGGTCGTCGTAGGTGCCGCGCCGGCGCACGTACTCCATGTGCCGGTTGCCGGCCCGATCGAACGGGTGCATCAGTGCGTCGTCGGTGCCGTCGAACTCGAGCACCTTCACTCCGAACCGTTCGCACAATTCGAGGTTGAACGCCGAACTCACCTTGAACCACCGTGGCGCGCCGTCGGCACCCCGGTCGGGGAGCAGCAGTTCGGCATAGCCGTGCCACGCGAACAGATCGGTGCCCAGCCGGGCCGACAGCTTCTCGCTGGTGAGGTGGTTGCGGACGTCGGCGAACCCCAGCCGCGCCGGGATGCCGAGGTGTCTGGCTCCGGCCACCAGCAGAATCGACTTCGGGACACACCAGTTGCTCGTGCTCGCCGTCACCGTGCTCGCCCGGAACGCCTCGGGTTCGTAGGAGACGCCGTACGGGTCGTAGCGGATGCCGTCGCGGACGCGGTGGAACAGCCGTACGGCACGTTCGGTCGGATCGACCGCGCCGCCGACCGCGTCGTCGGCGTACTCGCGCACCGCCGGATGATCGTGATCGATGAACCAGGTCGTCGCGAGGTGTGGCGACGTCATGGGCCGACCACCGCGGCGGCGTCGGGTTCGAGCAGGTCGACCGCCGCGTTGCCGTGGTGTCGGACGCGGCCGGTGTCCCAGGCGAGCAGACCCACCCGGCACCGCTCCCAGTGGTTGCCGGTGACCTCGGCGTCGCTGGCGCCCCGCTGCACGAGACAGCCGCTGTCGCCGTCGTGCACGGCATTGCCCGTGACCTGGGCCAACGTGCCGCCGTCGACGTCGACGGCCCGCATCGTGTCGGTGATCGAGTTGCCGAACACCATCGAGCCCTCGGTGTCGATCAGCTGGATGCCCCACCACCGGGCGTGGATGTCGTTGCCGCGGATCTCGGCACCGATCGTGCCGGTGAGCCGGACCGCCTGGAGCACCCGGTGGAACTCGGTGCCGTCGACGACGTGGCCGGATCCGCCGGACAGATCGACCGCGCAGTCCCACTGCATGCCGCAGAAGGATGAACGCGAGATCGTGACGGCATCGGCCCCGTCGGAGATGACGCCGGACGCCCGACACGACGTGACCCGGGAGCGGGCGCCGGTGATGGCGATGTGACCGTCGACACGACAGCCGAGCAGGCATGCGTCGTCGCCGGCGATCGACACTACCGTTTTCGGGAGCCACGCGATGCGTTCGCCGCCACCGCGGACGGCGCAGTGTTCGAGTCGT
>CAXAWD010000308.1:0-5170 GCA_963972325.1 uncultured Acidimicrobiaceae bacterium | reverse complement strand
ATGCCGGTCCGGGATCGGCGACCGTGACCGTCGACGGGGTGACGATGCGCTTCGAGCAGGTCGAGCCGGGCCCGAACGACGACTACTACACGTTCTGCACCCAGGTGTCCGGCACGCTGCAGGCGGTGTTCCCGCAGGTCGACGACGCCGGCAATGTGCTCGGGGGCGAGTTGTCGGTCATCCTGATCGAACCGGGCTCCGCTGCCGCCGGAATGGGCGAACCACCCGAGTTCGCGGTCCACAACGGCGAACGGTTCTGGATGTACGACGAAGCCGATCCCTTCGACATCCCCGCGAGCGGGAGGTCGGCCAGTGGCACGGCGACGCTGCGTGAATCGGGAGCGATGAACCCGGAGACGGGCGAGATCGACACGACCCCGTTCGAGGCGACACTCGACATTTCGTGCTGACCGACGGTCGGTGCCTGGCACCGGTCGTCAGTCGACGACGAGGACCTCGATGTCGTCGAGCCAGTCGGGACGGTCGTCGACGTCGAACGTCGCCCAGTCGTCACCGATCGCGTGGAGCGCTCCGTCGCTCCAGGCGAACGCCTGCGGCGCCCCGTCCATCAGCGTCGGTGACAGGATCTCGCCGGTCGGGTCGACCCGCGTCAGCAGGCCCGGACGTTCCTCGTCGACCACGTAGACCGCCTCGTCGTCGGCGGTGACGACGGGGGCGGAGCTGGTCCGGCGACCGGTGTCGACGACCCAGTCCATCGCCGCGGAGAGGTTCGAGTCGCTCAGCGACGGGATCGGGTAGGCCCCGACCCAGCCGTTCGCACTGGCGACGTACAGGCGGTCGCCGCCGACGGCGAGGCTGCCGGGAACCCGATCGAGTTCGAGCCGGGGGTCCACCTCGAGGCACCACACGCCGTCGGCGAAGTCGAGCGTGTGCACGAACGCGTACGGCTCACCGTCGGGGGTGCCGTCGATCGTGCCGCGGTACAGCGTGAACAGCAGGCCGTGCTCCTCGGCGACGACCTGCGACCGGCTGAAGCCGGCCATCCGTTCGTCGATCTGCTGGCTCTTGTCGCGCAGGTTGAGCGGGAGCGACACCTCGCCGGAAGCGGTCGACAGCACGCGCACCCGGTAGAACCGCGGCGCCTCGGCCGGGAAGTACTCGAGCAGGAACACGAGTTCCGGCACACCGTCGGCGTTGGTCGTGCGACTGAACGCCTCGGGGACGAAGTTGCCCTCCAACTCCTGACGGAACACGGTGCCGTCGTCGCGGGCGATGATCTCGATCTCGCTGGTGCGACGGGCACCGGCGATGGCGTCACCGACCGGATCACCGGCTCGCGTGGTGAACCCGGCGAACGTACCGTCGAGCGATGTCGCCGTGAGTTCACTCGCCGTCCGCATCGTCTGCTCGGCGAGCGGTTCGCCCTCGGGCAGGCTCGCCCACATCACCGGTCGTTCTGGCCCGATGCCCTGGATGTGGGGACCGAGGGTCATGACCGCGACGGTACGGTCGGGAGAGGGGAACGCGTCGAACTTGAACCAGTCGTTGCGGACGGTTCCGGCGCGCACGATGCCGAGCTGCCCGTCGGTGTCGATCACGGCCGCGCGCTGTTCGTCCTGTTCGTCCTGTTCGTCTCCGGCCGGCTCGTCGGTCGCATCGTCGTTCGCATCGTCGGAGGACGACTCGGTGACGGGCGGCATCGGCACGAGCACCGCCGCGTCCGCTGCGACGGGGTCGACGCCGACCTCGCCCTCGCCGTCGGCCGCTCCGGACGACCCGGTGCAGGCAGACACGAGCAGGGCTGCGGTGGCGACGACCGCGAGGTGTCGGGTGTTCGTGCGGCTCATGTCGTGTCCGACACCGCCGACCGGCGGCAGGTTCCACACGAGCCGCGATCGCAGGTCAGCCGGGCCGGGACAGGGACGCCGCCGTGCGAGCGGGCCCCGATACGACCGATGCGAGCTTCGAGACCGCGTCATCGGGTGCCGTCGGCCCGACATCCGAAACATCTCACGACACGATCCGACCAGCCGTCGGCCTCCGCTCGGACCAGCAGACCGAGCGAACCGGCCAGAACGTTGCTGCTCGACGGGCGGCATCCCGTCGAACTCGGTCAGGAGGCCGCCGACCCGTCGTGAAGCGCCGAGTACGACCGATGCGCGGCTCGGCCCCGTCCCACCGAACGCACGACACCAACCATCCGAGACGCTTGCCGACCCGACACGGCGACCGGTCGGCCTCCTCTCGCACGGTCAGACCGAGCCGCCCGACCAGAGCGTTGCAGCCCGACGGGCGGCATCTCGTCGAACTCCGACACGAAGCCGACGCCACGTCGTCAGCCGGGCGATCCCCAGGTGTCCCGATGCCCGGTGTCGCATCACCGGCCCACATCGCCGAGACGCGTTGGGCTGGTCGAGCTTGTTCGGATCAGGGCCGGAGTCGTTCGGCGTATTCGATCGCGGTGGTGACGTCGGGGAAGCCTTCGACGCGACGCACGACGTCACCGTCCTGCCACAGCAGCGTGTTGCCGGCGAACCGCTCGAACACGATCGTGCCGTCCTCGTCGTAGAACGACACGTCGTGTGGCGCCCCGTCGATCCAGATGCCCACCTCGCCGCCGACGTCGACCTGCCGCACGCTCGTGCCGTCGCCGACGGTCTTGCCGATCGCCGGGTTGTCGAGTGTGCCGACGAAATCGGACATCAAGACGTCGATGCCGTCGACCTCGATCACGGTGCCGATCGAGCCGTTCGCCGGATCGTCCGAGACGTCGGACCCCTCGGCCCCGGTCGTCGGGGCGTCGTCGAACGGGTCGGGGGTCGAGACGGTGGGGGCACCGGGTCGGCGCTCGACTCGGACACCGTCGAAGCCGAACCAGTCGGCCACCGTTCGGCGCGACGACGGCACGGCGACGGCCACGAGGGCGACGACGATGACCAGCGCGGCAGCGCTCCTCAGCACGGTGTGCCCTCGGTGAACCGGCGGCTCGTCGAGCCGGCCGAGCACGGCGTCGGCGAGGGTCGTCGCGGCCTCGGCCTCAGTGGGGTCTGCGTCGGTCGCGTCGGGGCCCGTGTCCAGGTCGAGCGCGTCGCCGAGCGAGCGCAGGCGTTCTTCCAGCATGGTCATGTCGTTCCTCCCAGGCCGGCCCGCAGCCGTTCGAGTTCCGGTGGCGTGTGCGTCTCGACGCCGCGAGCGACACCGAGCGCACGACCGAGCGAGCACAGACATTCGTCGAACACGGTCATGACACTCCTCCCCACTCACTGCCCAGTTCGGCCCGCAGCCGTTCGAGCGCTCGCGAGCTGCGCGACTTGACGGTGCCGCGGGCGATGCCGAGCACGGTCGCGGTCTCCGCTTCGGAGAGATCGGCGACGAACCGACAGCCGAGCACCGCCCGGTCGTTCGCCCCGAGCCGTCCCAACGCCAGCGCGAGCTCTTCGTGTTCGAGGCGGTCGAGCGCGGTCGCATCGGCGCCGGTCGCGACCCGCAGTTCGCGGCTCGCCACGCGGTCGTCGCGGCGCAGCCGGCGTACCCGGCCACGCACGTGGTTCTTGGCCTCGTTGGCGACCACGCGCAGCACCCATGACCGCACGGGGCTGGTGCCCCGGTACCCGTCGAGGCCGTGGAAGACCTTGACCATGGCGTCCTGCACGATGTCGTTCGCCTCCTCGGTCGAGCCGCTGATCACCGCCGCCACCCGCAATGCCGCCCGCTGGTGACGCTCGACGAGCGCGCCGAAGGCAGCTCGGTCGCCGGAGCGAACGCGAGCGACGAGTTCGTCGTCGTCGAACACGGTGAGATCGAGTGGTGGCATCGCTGGTGACAGCCTGTCGCACATCCGACACCACCGACACCCCACCGGTTCCCGACCGTCCACTCGCACCCGCCCGAGGCGCCCGCCGCCGACCGTGTCGCGCCCCCGCCGTGTCGCGAACCTGGGACCACCAGCCCGAGCATCGCGACACGGCCCGACCGGTGATCCTGCTGCTTCGATGCCACGTCACGGACCGGAGTCGCCGGTTCCGACCCGACGGTTCCGCGCGCCCGCGCCGGGTCGCGAACCTGGGGCCGCCAGCCCCACCATCGCGACTCGCCCCCGCACGAAACCTCGACTGCCCACGCCGTGTCGCGAACCTGGGACCGCGAGCCCCACCATCGCGACATACCCCGACGATCCGGAGCCGGGCCCTCGCGGTCCCGAAACCGCAGCCCGGCCGACGCGACCCACTCGCACCCGCCCGATCCGCCCGCCACCAACCGTGTCGCGCCCCCGCCGTGTCGCGAACCTGGGACCAACAGCGCGAGCATCGCGACACGGTCGGGTCGCAGGCTCGCGAACCGGACGTCACCACGACCCCGCGCGGCAAGCCCACACCACGGCCGGGCGACCACGTTCCGACGGTGGCGTACGCTCGCGACATGGAACTCCTCGACGAGCGGGCGTTCGACTTCTGGGTCGGCGAGTGGGATTGCACGTTCGAGGGCGGGCACGCGGTCAACACGATCACCCGCGAGTTCGGCGGGCACGTGCTGACCGAACGGTTCGAGATGGATGCACCGCAGATGTGGAGCGGCACCAGCGTGTCGGTGTTCCACCCGAAGCTGCACATCTGGCAGCAGACCTGGGTCGACCAGGGCGGCGCGTACTGGCACTTCGTCGGGCAACTCGTCGACGGCGACCCCTCGTTCGCGACGCCGCAGCCCGTCGACGAACCGTCGCTCTACAAGCGGATGGTGTTCTCCGACATCGCCGCCGACTCGTTCTCGTGGCGGTGGGAGTCGTCGCCCGACCGACAGACCTGGACGGAGAATTGGGCGATCGCGTACGAGCGTCGGTCATGAGCCTCCCGATCGAGCCACCGATCAAACCGATGCTCGCCAAGCTGGCCCGGTCGATCCCCGACACCGACGACGTGCTGTACGAGCCGAAGTGGGACGGGTTCCGCTGCATCGTGTTCCGTGACGGTGACGACATCCAGCTCGCGAGCCGCAACCAGAAGCCGTTCAACCGCTACTTCCCCGAGCTGATACCGGTGCTCGCCGACGCGCTCCCCGACCGGTGTGTCGTCGACGGGGAGATCGTGGTCGCCCATGCCGAGGGCGAGGGCCTCGACTTCGATGCGCTGCAGCAACGGATCCACCCTGCCGAGTCGCGGGTCAACATGCTCGCCAAACAGACGCCGGCACAGTTCGTGGCGTTCGACATCCT
>CAXAWD010000307.1:0-5180 GCA_963972325.1 uncultured Acidimicrobiaceae bacterium | reverse complement strand
CGTCCGGCTCGATGCGGGGATCGAGGCGCGGCGAACGGCCGATGTCGGGCTCACACCAGGCGTCGCTCACGTTGCGAACCCGGATCACCGCGTCGACCGTCGTCATCCCCGAATCGGCGGGTGCCGTGCGGATCCCGGCGGTCCACAACTCGACATCGGCGGCCGTGCACGGCGGCGGCGTGGGCGGCGGCGGTGCCGTCGACGCGGTGACCTGGCTCGGGGCCAGCACCGACGCCACCGTGGCCTCGTCCGGATCGTCGAGTGCGGACTCGGCCAACGGCAAGGTCGTCGCCGATGCCGGGTCGATCGCCACGCCGGGGGTGTCGTCGTCGGCCGCCGAGCACCCCGCCATGAGCACCGGAACGAGCAGGAACCACCGACCGATCGCCGGACGCACGGGCATTCCGCGACCTTACGAGTCGACCGTGTCAGCCCGGCGTCACCGAGCGGATCCGTGCGGTGAGCTGGGGGGTCGCGGCGCCGACACCGGCGCCCCGCACGCCGCCCGGCTTTTGTTCACACGGCGTTCACATTGCGAACATGGTCGTGTCATCGCCCAGTGGCATCGTGCCGCTGCCCCTACAACGCTGACCGTGGAAGGACCCATTCGTGGCGTACCAAGCTGAATACATCTGGCTCGACGGAACCGAGCCCACCCCCATGCTCCGTTCCAAGACCAAGATCATGCACGACGACACGTCGGAGATGCCCGTGTGGGGTTTCGACGGTTCGTCGACCAACCAGGCCACGGGCGACAAGTCCGACTGTGTGCTCAAGCCGGTGTTCACGTGCCATGACCCGATCCGCGGTGGCCGCAACGTCCTCGTGATGTGCGAGGTCATGCTGGTCAACGGTCGGCCGCATCCCACCAACACCCGCGCCGCAGCCCGCACCGCCGCCAAGAAGTACGCCGACCAGGACATGTGGTTCGGCATGGAGCAGGAATACACGATGCTCCGCGCGAACGGCCGTCCGCTCGGCTTCCCCGACGGTGGCGGCCTGCCCGCACCGCAGGGCCCCTACTACTGCGGCGTCGGCACCGGTCGCATCAGCGGCCGCGACATCGTCGAAGAGCACACCCAGGCGTGCATCGACGCCGGCCTGAAGATCTCGGGCACCAACCCCGAGGTCATGCCCGGCCAGTGGGAGTTCCAGATCGGCCCGGCCGGCCCGACCGAGGTCGGCGACCACATGCACATCGCACGCTGGCTGCTCCACCGCATCGCCGAGGACTACGGCGTGGTCATCAGCTTCGCGGCCAAGCCCGAGAAGGGCGACTGGAACGGCGCCGGCTGCCACACCAACTTCTCCAACAACGCGATGCGCAACGGCTACGACGCCGTGATCGCCGCGTGCGAAGCCGTCGGTGACAACTACCTCGAGCTGCTCGAGGGCTACGGCGACGGCATCAAGGACCGCCTCACGGGCGATCACGAGACCGCCTCCTGGGAGAACTTCAGCTACGGCGTCTCCGACCGTGGCTCGTCGATCCGCATCCCGTGGCAGGTCGCCGTCGACAAGAAGGGCTACGCCGAAGACCGGCGCCCCAACGCCAACTGCGATCCGTACGTGGTCGCCCGCATGCTGACCGAGGTCGTGTGCGGCGACAAGAAGGCGTCGAAGAAGCCGGCGAAGAAGGCCGCCAAGAAGGCCGCAGCCAAGAAGTGAGGCCGGCCCGGCAGGGCTGACCGACACTCGTCGAACGGGGGCCTCGCGCGCGAGGCCCCCGTTCGCTTTCCACACCCGCCCCTTTCACCACGTCCTCGGACCGACCAGACTGGACCTGCCATGCTCGATCAACACCGTGACTACGTGCTGCGCACCGTCGAAGAGCGCGGGGTGCGTCTCGTGCGCCTCTGGTTCACCGATGTGCTCGGCAACCTGAAGAGCTTCGCGATCAGCCCTGCAGAGCTCGAGAACGCACTCGAGGACGGCATGACGTTCGACGGGTCGTCGATCGACGGCTTCTCGCGCATCCAGGAGTCCGACGTGCTCGCGGTCCCCGACCCGGACACGTTCGAACTGCTCCCGTGGGGTGAGTCCGGCGCGGCAGAGGCCCGGGTGTTCTGCGACATCCAACATCTCGACGGCACCCCGTTCCAGGGTGACCCACGTCAGGTGCTGCGACGCCACGTGCAGGCCGCCCACGACCAGGGGCTGACGTTCTACATCGCTCCCGACATCGAGTTCTTCTACTTCGAGCAGCCCGCCGGCCCCGGGTTGCGCCCGGTACCGCTCGACCACGGCAGCTATTTCGACCTGACCACCAGCGACGCCGCCGGCGACCTGCGCAAGCAGACGATCCGCAAGCTCGAACAGATGAGCATCCCGGTGGAGTACAGCTTCCACGAGGACTCGCCGAGCCAGCAGGAGATCGACCTGCGCCACACCGACGCGTTGACGATGGCCGACAGCGTCATGACGTTCCGGTTGGTCGTCAAGGAGGTCGCCGCGAGCCAGGGCGTCCACGCCACCTTCATGCCCAAGCCGCTCGAGGGCGTGCAGGGTTCCGGCATGCACGTCCACATGTCGCTGTTCCGCGGCGACGACAACGCCTTCCACGACGGCGACGACCCGCACCAGCTGTCGCCGATCGCCAAGTCGTTCATGGCCGGGCTCATCGTGCACGCCGCCGAGATCACCGCGATCACCAACCAGACCGTCAACAGCTACAAGCGGCTGGTGCCCGGGTTCGAGGCGCCGGTGCACATCAGCTGGGCCCGCAACAACCGCAGCGGCCTGATCCGGGTGCCGATCGCGAAGAAGGCCAACCCGCTCGCGACCCGCATCGAGTACCGGTCGCCCGATCCGGGCTGCAACCCGTACCTCGCGTTCAGCCTGCTGCTCGCCGCCGGCATGCGCGGCATCGAGGAAGGCTACGAACTGCCCGAGGAGGCCGACGCCAACCTGTTCGAGATGGACGACGCAGCGCTCGCCAAGCTCGGCATCAACCAACTGCCGCAGTCGCTCGCCGAGGCGCTCCACACGATGGAGCAGTCCGAACTGGTACACGACGCGCTCGGCGATCACATCTTCGAGTGGTTCCTCCGCAACAAGCGACGCGAGTGGCGCGACTACAAGACACACGTCAGCCAGTTCGAGCTCGAGCGGTACCTGGGGGGCTTGTGACCGAGGCGGTGAACTCGATCGTCGTGTTCGCGGCGACGGCGCCCCCCGACGTCGCGCGGGTGCTCGATCTCGCCGGCTACTCCTGGAAGGGCGTCGGTTCGGCCGACGAAGCGGCCGACGCCGAACCGGCCGACGGCTGGTCGGGGGCGATCCTCGACTGCACCGAATCGACCGAGAGTGCGTGGGCGTTCGCTCGCAATCTGCGCAAGGCCGACACGTCGATCGGCATCATGGTCCTGATCGGTGGTGGGCAGGTCGACGAACTCGAACTGCGTGACGAGCTGTTCGACGACTTCTGTCTCACGCCGTTCCACCCCTCCGAGTTCGAGGCCCGGGTGCGGCATCTGATGTGGTCCGGAAGCGGCACCGCCGAGGTGCGCACCGACGTCGTCGAGTACGGCGACCTGCTCCTCAACCTGGAGACCTATCAGGCCACGATCGCGAAACGACCGCTCGACCTGACCTACATGGAGTACGAACTGCTCAAGTTCCTCGCCCAGAATCCCGGCAAGGTGTTCACACGCGAGATCCTGCTCTCCCGGGTGTGGGGCTACGAGTACTACGGCGGCGCCCGAACCGTCGACGTCCACGTTCGTCGGCTGCGCGCCAAACTCGGCGAGGAGCACGCCAACCTGATCGCCACGGTGCGGTCGGTCGGCTACCGCTTCGGTCAATCCCGCTGGGGCGGCTGAGCCGTCGCTCCCCCTCGTCCGATCTCCGACCGGACCCGCACGACGACACTCGCATGCATGAATCGGCGTGCGACGGGTACCGCTCGCTCATCCACGAACCAGAAAGGTCGAGATGAGCAAGATCGCGTTCGTCCTCGCGGACGACTTCGAAGACAGTGAGTTCAGCACCCCGAAGGCTGCCCTGACCGACGCCGGCCACGAGGTCGACGTCATCGGCACGGAAGTCGGCATCGTCACCGGCAAGCACGGCACGCAGGTTCCCGTCACGACGAACGTGACCGACGCCGAGCCGTCCGACTACGCGGCGCTGGTGATCCCCGGCGGCTTCTCGCCCGACCATCTCCGCACGAACGACGACATCGTCTCCTTCGTCCGGGCGATGGCCGATCGCGACGTGCCCGTCGCCGCCGTGTGCCACGCGCCGAGTCTGCTGATCGAGGCCGGTCTGGTCGAGGGCAGGACGATGACGTCCTGGCCGTCGATCCGGACCGATCTCGCCAACGCCGGAGCCGACGTGGTCGATCGAGAAGTGGTGGTCGACGGCCGGTTCATCTCGTCGCGCGATCCCGACGACCTCCCGGCCTTCTCGGCGGCGCTCCTCGAACAGCTCGACTCGTGACCCGCACCGAGTTCGACGTCGCGGTCCTCGGTGCCGGGTCCGCCACCGAGGCGCTCGTCGGCCATCTGGCCGACAGCGACCTGAGCGTCGTCGTGTTCGAACCCGGCCTCGTCGGTGGGGAATGCCCGTTCCTGGCGTGCATGCCGAGCAAGGCGATGCTGCACGATGTCGGCACCGGCCGCACGTGGGACGAAGCGGTCCGACGACGCGACGAGATCGTCTCCCATCTCGACGACGACGAGCACGCCGAAGGCCTCCTCGGTCGGGGTGCCACTCTCGTACGGAAACGGGCCGCGATCGCCGGCGCCGGCGTCGTCCGCGCCGGTGGCGTCGACTACGCAGTCACCGACATCGTGATCGCGACCGGCGCACGACCCGTCGCTCCTGACATCGACGGGCTCGACCTCGCACACGAACGCGTCTGGACCAGCCGTGACGCACTGACCACCACCGAACGCCCCGAGTCGATCGTGATGATCGGCGGTGGGGTGGTCGGCAGCGAACTCGCGTACGTGTTCGCCGGCTTCGGCTCGAAGGTCACGACGCTCGACGAGAGCGAACGGCCGATCGACACGTTCCACCCCGAGGTCAGCCGGCTGATCGGCGAGCACCTCGCCCGTGTCGGCGTCGATGTCGTGAACGGCATCTCCGTCGAACGCGTGACGCTGTCCGACGACCACGCGGCCGTCCATCTGACCGATGGCACGGTCCATCGGGCCGACCGGATCCTCGTCGCCCCC
>CAXAWD010000306.1:0-5210 GCA_963972325.1 uncultured Acidimicrobiaceae bacterium | reverse complement strand
GGTTCCGGCCCTGGGCCACGCCGGCGACCGAGGCGGTCGGCCCGTCGCCGGTTTGGCAGACTGCCGACATGGCTTTGGTACTGACCGAGATCCGAGACGGCGTCGCCCTCCTCACGTTGAACAACCCGGACGAGCGCAACACGATGACGTCGCCGATGGTCGACGAGATCGTCGACGCGGTCGACGCCTTCGAGGCCGACGAGAACGTCGGCGCGATCGTGGTCACGGGCGCCGGCACCGCGTTCTGCGCCGGGGCCAACCTCGGCAACCTGCAGACCGCCACCCGTGAGAGTCTCGGCAAGGTGTACGAGGGGTTCTTGCGGATCGCCCGCAGCCCACTGCCCACCGTCGCCGCGGTCAACGGCCCGGCGGTCGGCGCCGGCATGAACCTCGCGCTCGGCTGTGACGTCCGCATCGCCGCCCACCGCGCGAAGTTCGACACCCGATTCCTCCAGATCGGCTTGCACCCCGGCGGCGGTCACACCTGGATGCAGCGCCGGATCGTCGGTCAGCAGAACGCGATGGCGGCCGTGGTGTTCGGCCAGGTGCTCGACGGACCCGAGGCAGAACGGGTCGGGCTGGCCTACCGATCGGTGCCCGACGACGAACTGCTCGAAGCAGCGCACGAGTTCGCCCGCGGTGCCGCGACGGCCCCACGGCAGCTGGCGATCATGACCAAACAGACGATCCGCGACATGGCCGACATCGACACGCACCAGGCCGCGGTCGAGCGAGAGTTCGAGCCCCAGCTGTGGACGGTGCAGCAGCCGTGGTTCGAGGAGCGGATCGCCGCCCTGAAGGCGAAGATCTCCAGCCGCAAGCGGTGACCCACGGGTTCTTCGGCGTGCACGGAACCGCACAGCGTGAGATCTGACGACGTGATCGCACGCTGCCCGGTCGGCAACATGAAATCGCGCAGAACTGTTACCGAAGACCCTGGTCCCTGCATCCGAACGGTGGGTTAATGTTGCTCAAGGGGAGACCTAGCAACCACCAATAGGAGGTAGCCAATGAGTCAGCGTCACCGCACTGCAGAAGTGCCGTTGCCGCCCAAGCAGGAGTTGCGTGCCCACGCCCACAGCGAACGGCACCGAATCCATGTGGAACTCAACCAGGTCGCACAGGAGGTGAGTGGAGGGCTCGACGCCGACGACCTCCACGAACCGGGTGCCGCTTGGAAGCCGACCCACCATCGCGATGCCGAGGTCGCCAAGACCAAGGTGGCGAAGGCCAGTCGGAACCGGCGTCACTGGAAGACGAAGATGTGGAAGCGGCGCACCAAGATGCGCCAGGAGCGCGCCGAGGCATTCCGCCTCGCCGGCGACCTCTGAACCCCCACGAACCCGCCGTGTGATCTCCGGCCGGCCCGGCGTGGGTCAGCCGGAGATCCAGGCGGTCGTCAACTCGTCGTCGCGCTCCGCCCATTCTTCGGCCGTGATCGCGTAGCGCACGTGGTCTTCCCACGTGCCGTTGATCTCGAGATAGCGCTCGGCGACGCCCTCGTTGCGCAGCCTGAGCTTCTCGACGACGCGTCGGCTGTTGGCATTGCGCGGCACGATGCAGATCTCGAGCCGATGGAGCTGGAGTTCCTCGAACGCGAACTTCGCCACCACGACGACCGCTTCGGAGGTGTAGCTGTTGCCGGCCCGCGCCTGGTCGATCCAGTACCCGATCGTGGCTCCCTGCAATGCGCCGCGGGTGACGTTGTTCAGGTTGATCTCACCGGCGAGTTGCTGATCGACGAACACGCCGAACGGGTAGGCGTGGTCGGCGGCCCGTTCGCGGTCACGCGCCGAGCACCGGGCCTCGAACGCTGATCGGTCGCGGGTCGGGTCGGGGAGCGTGGTCGATCGGAGCGGCTCCCACGGCACCAGCCACCCCTCGTTGCGCGTGCGCACCTCACGCCACGCGGTGAAGTCGCTCGGCACCAGCGGGCGCAGCATCACGCGGCGTCCGTAGAGGCGTGGCTGGGCGTGTCGCCGAAGCATCGAAGCGGGATGGCGCACGGTCGGCTCAGTCGGTGACCCGCAGCCGGACGGCATCGAGGCGGAAGCGGCGCATGCACGCCTGGACGATGCAACTGGTGGCGATGATCGTTTCCACGTGATCAGACGGTAGTCCGGGATTGTCGGCGCGATCTGCCGTGGGCTCGGTCGCGACCAACCGGAACACCTCTTCGGCGATCGGCCGGGGGTAGTCGTGGTCGCCGGGTTCGAGTCGATCGCCCGCCTCGAGCGCTGCGAGCGCGTCGACGGCGGGTCCGCGGAAGGTCCAGTGGTCGGCCGTGGCCACGTCGGGGTGGAGCCGGATGAGATCGTCGAGATGATCGTCGATCGTGCCGAGGGCGTTGGTGAGGGCGTCGGGGCGGGGTGGGTCGTCGGTGGCCAACCAACGATCGGTGAGGGTGCGGTGACCCCACGGGATCTCGTGGGTGCCGCCGGTCAGCCCGAACGTGGTGCGATCGTCATCGATCGTGACCAGGCAGCCGTCGGCGAGCTGCTGTTCGATCCAACGGCCGATCGGGTCGTCGCCGCCGGCGAGGTGCCAGCCCCAGTGGGCGTGCAGGCACTTGACGCCGATTCTGGTGCCGCCGACACCACCGCTCGGTCGCGGTCCGGTGTGATCGGCGGGGATGGCGGCGTCCCGTTCGGCGGCGTATCGAGCGTGGGCGGCCGCCAGTTCGTCGTGATCGACGGCGGCCTCGGCGGCGTCGACCCCGCCGGTGGACTCGAGGTGTCCGATGCGCTTGATCTCGGCCGGGCCGACCAGCCAGTACCGGGTGGGCATCGGAGTGCCGTCGTCGAGTAGCGGTGCGTTGCGCAGGACGACGGGGTCACCCTGCTCGTCGCGCACGACGATCTCGTAGTCTCCTCGCGGCTCGCGACCGAGGAGCGCTCGGACGCGCTCGTGATCGTCCGCGCGGTCGGTCACCGCTTGCGACGCAGCAGGAACAGCAGCAGCAGGACGACGAGCGCCACCGGCGCAGCCCGCTTGAGCAGCGCCGGGCCGGCCATGTCGGCCATGTCGATCGGTTCGGCGGCGGGGCCGTTGATCTTGCGGACGGTCGGTTCGGCCGCGGGTGCGGCAGCGTCGGTGGCCGGTGCATCGGCTTCGGGCGCCTCGGCGGCGGGGGCAGGGCCCTCGTCGTCGAGCATCGTGTTGAGGTTGGTGGCGAACTGATCCATCAGCTTCTTGCTGACGTCGCCCATGATGCCGCGCCCGAACTGAGCGACCTTGCCGGTGATGTGGAGGTCGGCGGTCACGGTGCACTTCGTACTGGTCGGCGACAGCGACTCGGCCACTGCGTAGATGTCGGCCTCGGCGTTGCCGCGGCCGCCGGTGTCACGGCCCTTGCCGTGCAACTTCGCGGTGTGGGCCTCGTCGTCGCGCTCGACGAACTTGGCCTCACCCTTGAACTGTGCGGTGACGGCACCGAGCTTCACCTTGACCCGGCCGCGGTACAGGTCGCCCTCGATCTCTTCGAGTTGGGCGCCGGGGAGGCAGGGCGCGATGCGCTCGACGTCGCAGATGATCGGCCACGCCTCCTCGATGGGCCGGTTCACGGTGAATTCGTTGACGATCTGTTCTGCCATGACTCGAGGTCCTCCAAGGTGTCGATGTCTTCGGGCGACCCCGGGCAGGGTATCTCCTCCACGAGTCCGGGGCGCATCCGCAACAGACTTCGGGCGCCTTCGTCGCCCTCGGTCGGCAACGCAGCCCAGACCGAACGGTGGAGCCGAACCGGGTTGCGTCGGCGGCCGTGGTAGGTGGCGACCGAGATCGGCGCCGTGCCGGCGGCGACTCGACGCCACGCCTCGGGGTCGACGAAGGGCTGATCGGCGAGCCCGACGACCACGGCGGAAGCGTCGCAGCGCCGTGCCTCGTCGATCGCCGTCTGCAGGCTGGTCGACTGGCCGTCGGCCCACCGTTCGTTGTGGACGAGCCGCACCAGGTTCCCGTCGGTGGCCGCGCGGGAGGCGACGATGTCGGTCAGGTCAGCGGCTCCGGTGATCACGACCACATCGCCGACGCCGGCGGCGATGGCGTGGTCGAGCGCCGCCCCGGCGACGGTGACGCCGGTGCCAGGGTCGGCGAGCAGTTTGTGCACGGGGCCGGCGAACCGGCTGCCGGCTCCGGCCGCGAGCAGCACCACGAGGGTCGTGCCGCTCCCCTCGGCGGCCTCGGCTGCGTCGGTCCCCATGGTTCGAGTATGCAACGCAGACGGTGTCTTGATTCAGGTCGGGCCGCCGATCAGCCGACGAACGCGAGTCGATTGTGACGAAGAAGTTGCGACAACGATGTTTTATTACGGTTGCGTGACGATAGCTTCATGCGAATCCCCGTGGCGGGTGTTGGGCCTGCCACACGGAAGAGAGCCAGAACATGACTCGAACACCCCCACAGCATCGCCCTCGTCATCGCTCGGCGGTGCGGAAGACGGCGGTCGCGCTCGCCGGTGCGATCAGCATCGTCGGTCTCGCGACGGCCACCGACGCCGGCGTCGGCGCCGCCCCCCGGACCAAGTCGGTCGTCATCGCCGACGCCGCCGCGCAGGCGGTCGGTGCGCTCGAACGGTGGCAGCAGACGTCGCATCCGATCGACTACGTGCGCTTCGTGCAGCGCCGTGACCAGGCCGCGGCGATGACCGAACGCGACATCGAACTCGCCGACGGCGTGCTGCGTGACGCCTGGGCGGACGTGTCGGTCGCCAAGCAGCACGCGGTGCTCAGCGCCGTGAGCCAACTCGGTGTGCCGTACGACTACCTCGCCTCGGAGCCCGGTGTCGGATTCGACTGCTCCGGACTGACGATCTGGGCGTTCGGGTCGGCAGGTGTCGAGATCCCGCGCGTCAGCCGCGATCAGATCAACGAGGCCGAGGCGACCGAGCGGGACGATGCCGAGGCCGGCGATCTCGTGTACTACCCCGGGCACGTGTCGATCTACCTCGGCGCATCGACGATGATCCACGCACCGAACTCCGGCAGCCACGTCGAGATCACCGATCTGCCCGACAAGTCGTTGCGCTTCGGCGACGCCGAGGCCGCACAGCTCGAGACCGCGGCCGCGGCCGAGTCACTGGTGGATCGGACCCTCACCGTCGCGGAGTGATGGCGTGACCCGTCCGGTTCGCCGGGCGATGATCTCAGCGCAGATCGACACCGCAGTCTCCTCCGGCGTGCGTGCACCGATGTCGATACCGACCGGCGACA
>CAXAWD010000305.1:0-5218 GCA_963972325.1 uncultured Acidimicrobiaceae bacterium | reverse complement strand
TGAGCTACACGTTGAAGCGGAACTCCATGACGTCGCCGTCCTGGCCGATGTAGTCCTTGCCTTCGACGCGCAGCTTGCCCGCCTCTTTGGCCTTGGTCCACGACCCGAGTTCGAGCAGTTCGTCCCACTGGATGACCTCGGCGCGGATGAAACCGCGCTGGAAGTCGGTGTGGATCCGCCCGGCGCATTCGGGGGCGGTGGAACCCTCGTAGAAGGTCCACGCCCGGGTCTCCTTCTCGCCGGTGGTGAAGTACGTCCGCATGCCGAGCAGGTGGTACGCCGAACGGACCATCCGGAACAGCGCCCCCTCGCCGAGGCCGAAACCCTCGAGCATCTCGGCCCGCTCGACCGGATCGGTGATCGTGGCGGCTTCGGCTTCGAGCTGCACGCACATGCCGATCACCTCGACGTTGTCGCCGGCGCTGTTGAACTCGGCGGCCACCCGTGCCTCGGCCTCGGGGATCTGGTCGATCTCGTCCTCGCCCACGTTGACCACGGCGAGCACTCGGCGGTTGGTGAGCAGGAAATACGGCGCGAGCTGCGCTTTCGCGTCGGCCGAGAGGCCCGCTCGATACAGCGGGAGGCCCTCGCTGAGCGCGTCGTACGCGGTCTGCAGTGCATCGATCTCGTCGCCGAGCGTCTTGTCGAGCTTCGACTGGCGGGTCGCCTGGGTGAGCCGCTTCTCGACCGCTTCGAGATCGGCGAGCGCCAGCTCGAGTTCGACGACGCGGAGGTGTTCGAGTGGGTCGGGCGACCCGACGATGTCGTCGTCCTCGAACGCGCGGAGCACGAACACGATCGCATCGACCTCGCGGATGTTCGCGAGGAACTTGTTGCCGAGGCCCTCGCCCTTGGACGCGCCCTCGACGAGGCCGCCGATGTCGACCACCTCGACCTGTGCATGGATGAGGGTCTTCGTCTTGGACATCTCCGCCAGACGGTCGACCCGCTCGTCGGGCACCTTGGCGACGCCGATGTTCGGGTCCTTGGTGGCGAACGGGTACGGCGCTGCGAGCGCGCCGCCCCCGGTGAGTGCGTTGTACAGCGATGACTTGCCCGCGTTGGGCAGTCCGACGAGACCGAACCGTTCCATAGAGGGTGGTCAGGCTACGAGCGGAACCACTCGATCGTCTTGGCCAACCCTTCACGGAGCTCGACCGTGGGCGACCAACCGAGTAGTTCGCGTGCCCGGGTGATGTCGGGCTGTCGGACCCGTGGGTCGTCCGACGGCAACGGCAGGTGCACGATGCCGGCGGTGCTGCCGATCAGTTCGGCGACCAGTGCCGCGAGTTCGAGCATCGTGAACTCGTGGGGATTGCCGATGTTGATCGGTCCGACGTGGTCGCCGTCGAGCAGTGCCAGGAACCCGTCGACTTCGTCGTCGACGTAGCAGAAGCTGCGGGTCTGGCTGCCGTCGCCGTAGACCGTGATCGGCTCTCCGGCGAGCGCCTGATGGACGAAGTTCGTGATCGCCCGGCCGTCGTCGGGCTGCATCCTGGGCCCGTACGTGTTGAAGATCCGTACGATGCGAACCTCGAGACCGAACGTGCGGTGGTAGGTCATCGTCATCGATTCGGCGAACCGTTTGCTCTCGTCGTACACAGAACGTTCCCCGTGGGGATTGACGTTGCCCCAGTAGTCCTCGGGCTGCGGGTGCACGAGCGGGTCGCCGTACACCTCGCTCGTCGACGCGAGGAAGAATCGGGCGTCGTGGTGGCGGGCGAGGTCGAGGAGGCGGTTCGTGCCGACGCTGTTCACCAACAGCGTGTCGAGCGGGCGGCTCAGGAACTCGGGCGGTGACGCGGGGCTCGCGAGGTGCATGACCGAGGTGACCGGGTCGAGGCCGAGGTCACCGTGTTCGTCCAGTTCGACGACGTCGCACTCGACGAACCGGAACCGGTCGTGGTCGTCGAGATGGGCGATGTTCTGCCTGTCGCCTGTCGACAGGTCGTCGAGACAGGTGACCCGGGCTCCGCGCCCGATCAGTCGGTCGCAGACGTGGGATCCGAGGAAACCGGCGCCGCCGGCAACGACGACGTGTTCGGTCCCGGTCACGAACGTCCGACTCCGTCATAGGTCAGACCGGCGGCCTTCACGGTCGCCGGGTCGAGCAGGTTGCGGGCGTCGACGATGCTGCTGCCGCGCATCGTTGCGGCCGCTGTGTCGAGATCGAGGTCGCGGAACTCGGGCCACTCGGTCAGGACCGTGACGACGTCGGCGCCGTCGGTTGCGTCGGCCATCGTGGAGCAGAGGGTGAACCCTTCGAGCCGCTGCGTCTGGATCGGGTCGAGATCGCCGGCCGTCGTCGGGTCGTACGCCCGGATCTCGGCCCCTCGCTCGCGGAGTTCGTGGAGGATGCGCAGGCTCGGCGACTCGCGCAGGTCGTCGGTGCCGGCCTTGAACGTGAGGCCCAGGGCGCCGATGACCACGCCGTCGAGACGGTCGTGCTCGAACCGGTCGGCCGCCCTCGCGATCTTGTTGACGATGCGGTCGTACTGCTGCTCGTTGATGTCGATGACACCGCGCATCAACGAGAAGTCGTACCCGTGGTCGCGAGCGATGCTCACCAGCGCACGCGAATCCTTGGGGAAGCAGCTCCCACCCCACCCGGGGCCCGGGTTGAGGAACTGGTTGCCGATGCGGTGGTCGCTCCCGATGCCGGCGACGACGGCGGCGACGTCGGCGCCGACCTGTTCGCACATCGCGGCGACGCTGTTGATGAACGAGACCTTCATCGCCAGGAAGCCGTTGGCGGCGTACTTGATCGTCTCGGCCGAGGCTGGGTCGGTGATGATGAACTCGGTGTCGAGCGAGGCATAGAGCGAGCGGACGACCTCGGCGGCGCGGGCGTTCTCGGCGCCGATGACGACCCGGTCGGGGTGCAGGCAGTCGTGGACCGCCGATCCCTCGCGGAGGAACTCGGGATTGGAGGCGACGTCGACGTCGTCGCGACCGAGCGCGTCGCCGACGACGTGGAACGAGCCGACCGGCACCGTGGACTTGTTGACGACGACCGCACCCGGCTTCAGCATCGGGCCGATCTCGGTGGCGGCGGCCTGCACGTAGCTGAGGTCGGCCGAGCCGTCGTCGTCCTGCGGTGTCGGCACACACAGGAACACCACGTCGGCGGTGCGGACCGCCGGATCGGAGCCGAGATGGAACGAGAGTCGGCCGGCGGCCCGATTCTCGGCCACGAGCTCGGCCAGACCGTGTTCGACGATCGGGATCACGCCGTCGTTCAGGAGGTCGACCTTGCGAGGGTCGACGTCGCAGCACGCCACGTGGTAGCCGAACTGCGCCAGGGTGGTGCCGGTCGTGAGGCCGACGTATCCGGTTCCGATGACGGCGATCTGCTGGACGGTTTCGTTGCTCAACATGGACCTCGGATGGGGAGCGGGCGAGTGGCCGACACTTTATGAGCAACCGGTCGTCGGCCCGCAGTACCCGGAAAACTTCACGAGCCGGGCAGCAGGTGCTGCCCGGCTCGTCGTCCCGGCCGGATGGGGGTTCCGGTTCGGGTGGTGTCTGGCGTCCGGCGGGAGGAGGAAGGGGGTCGCCGGGCGTCGGACGCGTCAGCCGGTGCCGGCGTCGGCCCCGTTCGAGGCCTCGGCGAGCTCCTGGCGCACGGCGTCCATGTCGAGCTCGCGGACCTGGCGGAGCAGGTCGTCGAGGGCCGACTTGGGCAGTGCACCGGGCTGGCTGAAGAGCTGGATGCCGTCACGGAAGATCATGAGCGTCGGGATCGACATGATGCCGAGCGACCCGGCGAGCTCCTGTTCGGCCTCGGTGTCGACCTTGGCGAAGACCGCGTCGGGATTCTCCTCCGAGGTCTCTTCGAAGATCGGTCCGAACTGACGGCACGGACCGCACCACTCGGCCCAGAAGTCGACGAGCGTGATGCCGTCGGCCGTGACCGTGGATTCGAAATTCTCCATGTTGAGCGTGCTGGTTGCCACTGGTGACTCCTTGAGTTGCGTTCGATAGGTGAAACGCAGTGGCTCGGTGCGGTATTCCGAGGGGGCCTGTGCCGGTCGTCACGGGCGTTGGGTACGGTGGCGCCGTGTCCCCGACCGCACCGATGTCACCGGAGGCCGCGCTGCTGCGCGTCGTCCACTGCCTGGACCGGTCGTTGGCGTCGCCGTACAAGACCCGGGCCTTCGTCGGTGCGCTCGACGTGGTGCGATCGATCGATCCGATCGAGTTGGCCGAACGTGCGCGAGACCAGCGGCTCACAGACCTCGACGGCATCGGAGACGCGACGGCCGGCGTGATCACCGAGGCGCTGGCGGGCGTCGTGCCGACCTACCTCCGGAAGGTCGAGGCGGAGTCGCAGGTGGAACTCACCGACGCAGGAGCGCCGTATCGCGCCGCGTTGCGGGGCGATTGCCACCTGCATTCCACGTGGAGCGACGGCGGCGCCGAGATCGAGGCGATGGCGGCCACCGCGATCGATCTCGGACACGACTACATGGTGCTCACCGACCATTCGGCGCGGCTGACGGTGGCGCACGGGCTGAACGAAGAGCGGCTCGTCGAGCAACTGGCGCAGATCGAACGGGTCAACGCCGACATCGCGGCGGCCGGGCACGACTTCCGGATCCTCACGGGTATGGAGGTCGACATCCTCGAAGACGGTTCGCTCGATCTGTCCGACGAGATGCTCGCCGAACTCGACGTGGTCGTCGCGAGCGTCCACTCGAAACTGCGGATGGAGTCGCAGCAGATGACCGAGCGCATGGTGATGGCGGTCGCCAATCCGCACGTCGACATCCTCGGCCATCTCACCGGCCGCAAGATCGGCAAGCGTCCCGAGTCGACCTTCGACGCCGACTACGTGTTCGCGGCGTGCGAGCAGTTCGGCACCGCCGTCGAGATCAACTGTCGACCGGAACGTCTCGACCCGCCGCGCGAACTGATCGATCTCGCGATCGAGTACGGCTGCTGGTTCTCGATCGACTCCGACGCTCACGCCACCGGCCAGCTCGAGTTCCAGCCGTACGGCTGCAACCGTGCCGCCGAACGCGGGGTGCCGATCGAGCGGATCGTCAACACGTGGTCGGCCGACGAGCTGACCGATTGGGCCGCGTCACACTGATCGGCCGGTTGGGGGTGGCCCCGCTGCGCCGTAGGCTGGCGTGCCTATGTCGAAGAAGACGAGTCGCAAGAAGGCCAAGCTGCGCCGCAGCAAGGCGAACCACGGCAAGCGCCCCAACATGGG
>CAXAWD010000304.1:0-5226 GCA_963972325.1 uncultured Acidimicrobiaceae bacterium | reverse complement strand
GCATGCGTGTGCAGCACGCGGACCAACTCGTCGGGGTCGGTCTCGGCGACCGACCGGCCCCGCGACGCGATGCCGGCGTTGCACACGAGCAGGTCGACCGTGCCGAGGTCGGCGTCGATCTGTTCGACCATCGACGCCATCGCCTCGGCGTCGTCGACCGAGGCGGCGTAGGCGCGGGCGATGCCCCCGGCATCCTCGATGGCGGTCACGGTGTCGGCCGCGGCGTCGCCGTCACGCCGGTAGTTGACGGCGACGGTCGCACCCTCGGCGGCCAACCGCTCGCTGATCGCCCGTCCGATGCCGCGGCCGCCGCCGGTCACGAGTGCAATCCTGCCGGTGAGGTGTTTGCCGGAATCTGCCATGAGGCCACCCTGTCAGGTCATCGACGGCAGCACGAAGGTGGCCGACCGTCCGCTCACTGATCAGGGCTCGCCGGCACGGACGGCGTACGGTTCTGTCGTGGCCGAACTCGCTGACCTCATCATCCTCGGCGACGTCGTCGTCACGATGGCCGCCGATGTCGTCGGCGCTGATGGTGCAGGCGATGTGCGCGACGGCGCGGTCGTCGTGCGGGACGGGCGCATCGTTGCCGTGACCACCGCGGACGATGCCGCGGAGCGGTTCGACGCCACTGAGACGATCGGCGGCCCCGGAACGGTCGTGCTCCCCGGCCTGATCAACGCCCATCAGCATCTGACCGGCGACCGGCTGATCAAGTCGACGATTCCCGACGACCTCGGGCTCGACCAGGCGCTCGAACAGTGGGCGCTCCCGTCACACGATGCCCACACCGGCGACCTCGACGAGATGTCGGCGACGCTGTCGCTGATCGAGTCGGTCACCAACGGCATCACGTTCACGGTCGAGGCGGGCACGGTCGCACACCCCGACCGGGTGCTCGCCGCGTTCGATGCCGTCGGGGTCGGCGGCACCCTGGGCTCGTGGGGATGGGACGTCGAGGGCGGCACCCACGCCGGCACGGTGAACGAAGTGCTCGACCGGCAACGCCGGGTGCTCGACCTGACCGCTGATCACCCACGGGTCGACGGCTGGGTCACGTTGGTCGGCCACGACCTGATGAGCGACGAACTCGTCGTTTCGGCCGGCGAACTGGCCCGGGCGAACGGCACCGGGTTCACGTTCCACATGTCGCCGAGCAACGCCGACGCGAAGGCATACCGCAAGCGAGTCGACCGCCGACCGTTGCAGCACCTGGCCGACCTCGGTGTGCTCGGGAGCCACCTGCTCGTCGCGCACGCCGTGCACATCGACGACGCCGAACTCGACCTCGTGCTCGACCACGACGTGGCGGTCGCCTCGTGCCCGTGGGCGTACCTGCGCCTCGGGCAGGGCATCAGCGGGTCGTTCCACCACCCGCGCCTGATCCGTCACCACGGCCGCGTCGCGCTCGGTTGCGACAGCGAGAACGCCGGCGACGCGATCGACGTCTTCGCCGCGGCTCGACTGTTCGCCGGGCTGGCGAAGGACACCCGCGGTGAGCCGACGGCGTTCTCCGCCCGCCAGGCATTGCGGCTCGCGACGATCGACGGGGCGCGGGCGCTCCGCCTCGATCACGAGATCGGTTCGCTCGAGCCGGGCAAGCGAGCCGACGTCGTGTTGGTCGACACGACCGGCCCGGCCTGGACCCCTCATGCCGACGATCCGACCCTCGCTCTCGTGTGGGGCAGCGACGGTCGTGCGGTTCGCGACGTGGTCGCGTCGGGGCGGGTCGTCGTTCGCGACGGGGCCTGTGTCACCGTCGATCATCGAGCGCTGGCCGCAGAAGCACAGCAAATGCACCGACTGCTGGTATCCAAGTGTGGTGCGCATCCTCGTAACGAATGACGACGGCGTCCTGGCGCCGGGCATCCTCCCGCTCGCCCAGGCGATGACCGAACACGGCGACGTCACCGTCGTCGCCCCCGACACCGAGTATTCGGGGGCCGGGGCTGCGATCGGCGCCATCTGGGAACGGGTCCCCCACGTGACGCGCCACCAGCTCGACGGCGTGCCCGAGGCGTGGGCGGTCAACGGTCCGCCTGCCCTCGCCGTGATGTACGCCCGACTCGGAGCGTTCGGCGGCCAGTTCGATCTCGTGGTGTCGGGCATCAACCCGGGCGCCAACGTCGGTCGGTCGGTGTACCACTCGGGCACCGTCGGCGCCTGCCTGTCGGGCCGCAACGGTGGCTGGTCGGGCATCGCCGTGAGCCAGGCGTCCACCGGTTGGGGCGTCGAGGGTCAGGCGTGGGACGCGTCGAACCAGAAGTGGGAGACGGCGGCGACGGTCGCGTCGGAGTTCGTGCGTGGCTTCCTGAAGGAACCGCCGTCCGACGTGGTGATCGCCAACATCAACGTGCCGAACCTCGAACTGTCGGAGATCGACGGTTGGGCGATGACCGAGGTCGGCGGGTTGCCGCCCCGTTCGATGTCACAGGCCACGCTCGTACCGCGGCCCGGCCAGCCCGACGAGTTCGACGTCGACGTGAGCTGGGGCGAGCCGGTCGACCTGCCCGAGCACACCGACGGTGGCACGATCGAACGCGGCAAGGTATCGGTCACGTACCTGACCCGTCTGGAAGCCGAGCGACGCACCGACCTCGGGTCGGCCGAGGCCGCGCTCGATCAACTCCTGCGCTGACGCCCGCGGCAGCGGCGGTTCACCCGACCGGGACGGGTTCGATCTCGTCGGCCGGTTCGAAGCCGAGCACGTGGCCGTAGAACCACAGCTCTGCCTCCACCGAGCGGACGATGTTCTCCGCGCGTCGGAAGCCGTGGCCTTCGCCGTCGAACACGATCGAGCCGACCGGCACCCCGTTGCGCTGCATCGCCTCGACGATCTTCTCGGAGTGGGCGGGAGGGACCACCGGGTCCTCCGAACCCTGGAGCACCAGCAGCGGTCGAGAGATCGCTTCCACGTGGTTGATCGGTGACCGCGCCGCGTACACGTCGGCTCCCTCCGGCCAGGGTGCGACGAGCGAGACGGCGTACTGCGACTCGAACTTGTGGTCGTCGGTCAGGAGCGCTTCGAGGTCGGCCACACCGAACAGGTTGGTGCCGGTCGCGAACACGTCGTGGTGTGCCAACGCCAGCAGCGTCGTCGTCCCACCGGCGCTGCCGCCACGGATGACCAGGCGATCGCCGTCGACATCGCCGCGGTCGGCGAGGTACCGCGCCGCAGCGACGGCGTCGTCGACGTCGGATCTGCACCAGTTGCCGCGCAGCAGGTTGCGGTACGCGCGTCCGTATCCGGTACTGCCCCGGTAGTCGACGTCGACCACGGCGAAGCCGCGGCTGGTCCAGTACCGCTGCCCCAGCCGCAGCTGGCGGGACGCCGACGATGTCGGCCCGCCGTGGATGAACACGATCAGCGGTGGCCGCTCGCCGGCGGGCAGTTCGTGGTCGGGGTGCGCCGGGGCCGAGAACAGGCCGTACGCCGTGGCACCGTCGGTCGTGGGGTACTCGATGAACTCGGGCTGCGGGAAGAACGCCGGGTCGAGCCCGAGGTCGCGCGCCGGTCGGAGCACCTCGATTTCGGCGCCGACGACACGCACGACTTCCGACTCGGTGGAGAACGAGGCGCCGACGAACACGAGGGCGTCACCGCTACGCCGCAGGGACGTGATCGATGTGTAGGGCACGTCCACCCCGTTACTCAACCGGTCGCCGGTCGGGCCGGCGGCGACGTGCACACCGTCGACGTATCGGGACCCGCCGAACACCCAGTGCGGCTCGACGATGTCGTACTCGCCGCCGGCCGCGTGTGTGAGGTCGCCGCGCTCGAGATCGACGGTGTACAGGTTCCACCAGTCGGTTCGGTCGGTCGCCACCGTGAGGGTGCCGTCGTCGCTCCACGACGGCTCCTGCAACGCTTCGTCGCCGTTGCCGGCCAGCCGGCGATGGTTCGACACCTCGCCGTCGGCCAGATCGGCGATCCAGAGCTCGGTCGAGTCCCACGGCATGTTCGGGTGCATCCACTGGATCCACACGACCCGACGGCCGTCGGGCGACACTCGCGGCGCGGCGTAGAAGTCGGCGCCGGATGCCACGGTCACGATCCGTTGCGACCCGTCGGTCGAAACCGCGACGATCTCGTTCACGACCTCGCTCGACCCGCCGGCGGCGACCGCGTGGCGTTCGTGGACGCACACGAACCAGGCTCCGTCGGGCGTCACCCGGCCGTCGGCGTAGCGCAGCGCTCGCGGCGACGACGGCTCCGGCGAGAGCAGCCGCGGCTCGCCGCCCGGCTCGATCCGCCGCAGGCGCTGGTCGTCGAACTCGACGTAGTAGGCGACGCCCCGGTCGACCCACCACGCACCGCCGCCGTATTCGTGCACCCGGGTGCGGACGTTGGCCGCGGGCGGCGTGATCTCGACCGTGTCGTCACCCCGCCGCCGGACGAGCGCGGTGCGACCTGCTTCCTCGGGACGCTGCTCGGCCCACCACACGTCCTCGCCGTCGACCACGACCTCGCCGATGCCGACGGCACCGCCGACGAGTGAGTGGGCGGTGATCGGTGACGGCCAGGTACCGGCGGGAAGGGGTTGCATCCGGCCATCATCGCAGGCGCCCGACGACCCGATGACGGCGGATTCCCGGGTTGCACTCGTCGAGATGGTCAGACCAGCAGACCAAGTGCTACGGTCGGGCCTTCACCACAGGAGGACCGCCCATGAACTATCCCAACATTCTCGTCTTCGTGGACTTTCCCGTCGGCGATGTCGACGAGGCCAACCGCTTCTACACCGAGGTGTTCGGCTGGGAGATCGAAGAACGTATCCCCGGCGTGTTCCACCGGATCATCCCCGGCCAGAACTTCAAGCTGGACGACGGCTCGCAGGGCCCAACGGGCAACCTCCACATGGGTCTCTCGTACGCCGGCGACCCCCGGCCCGACCCCCGCCCCGAGGCCGAGCGTGGCGAGCGCCGGATGTTCGAGGGCGGCCGCACCACACGGGCGTGGATCCTGATCTCCGACGACGACGACATGGACGAGATCATGGACCGCGCCGTCGCCAACGGTGGCACCGAGGAATGGCGCCACCACTTCTGGACCGAGTTCGGCGGAGCCAACGCGTCGTTCCTCGACCCGTGGGGCAACCAGATCATGCTGTGGCAGCATCTCGAGGGCATCGAGCAGGACCCCGAGACACACGAACTCGTCGGCGACGCCAAGCTCCCCGACGGCTGGACCATCGAATAAACCCGGTCGCCCCACCGGCACCCATA
>CAXAWD010000303.1:0-5241 GCA_963972325.1 uncultured Acidimicrobiaceae bacterium | reverse complement strand
GGATGCACTCGCGGCGCCGGGTTGCCGGCCCACTCGAACGGCGCGATCGACTTGGTCACCACGGCGCCGATCGATGCCAGATCGAAGAACGGCGCGAACTCGTTGCCGTACCCCGCGGTGCCCGACGCGGTCATCACCGGGTGGCGCAGCTCGACCGAGCCGACCGTGACGCGGGTGTCGACGGTCATCGGGCGTGGAACTCCTGCAGGCTCTTGACCGGAAGCTGCGCCGGCGATTCGCCCATGCCTTGGGCAGCGGCGAGACCGGCGCTGACCGTGGTGACGCAGCTGACGCGGTGCAGGCTGGCCGCTTTGCGGATGTGTTCGCCGTCGCTGCGTCCGACCGAACCGCGCGGCGTGTTGATCACGAACGCGATCGTGCCGTCGGCGATCAGGTCGACCGCGGTGCGACCACCGTCGGCGTCCTGCACCTTGCCGAGCACCTGGTCGACCTCGACCCCGAAACGGGCGAGATAATCGGCGGTACCGGCGGTGGCGACGAGCTTGAGGCCCCGCTCGCGCATCTGTTGTGCGATCACGAGACCGGCCGGCTTGTCCTGGTCGTTCAGCGACAGGAACACGGTGCCCTCGCTCGGCAGGCCGTTGCCGGCCGCGAGCTCGGCCTTGAAGAACGCCCGACCGAAGGTGTCGTCGATGCCCATCACCTCACCGGTCGAACGCATCTCCGGCCCGAGCGCCGGGTCGACCTCGGGGAAGCGGTTGAACGGCAGCACCGCCTCCTTCACCGCGACGTGGCCGGCCACGGGTTCACGCAGCACGCCCTCCTCGCGGAGTTCGGCCAGGGTGGCGCCGAGCATCACCCGGGTGGCGACCTTGGCGAGCGACACCCCCTTCGCCTTGGCCACGAACGGCACGGTGCGGCTCGCCCGCGGGTTGGCCTCGATCACGTAGACGGTCGTACCCGCGACCGCGTACTGGACGTTGATCAGACCGCGGACGTCGAGTCGATGGGCGATCGACCGCGTGTACGCCTTGATGACCTCGACCACCCAGTCGGGCAGCGTCTGCGGCGGAATCGCACAGGCGGAGTCGCCGGAGTGGACCCCGGCTTCCTCGACGTGCTCCATCACACCGCCGATCAGCACCGCGCCGGTGTGGTCACGGATCGCGTCGACGTCGACCTCCGTGGCGCTGGCCAGGAACCGGTCGATCAACACCGGACGTTCGGCGGACAGACCTCCTTCCTTGCCCAGGCTGCCGATCCCGCTCAGCTCGTCCATCGCCCGCGCCAGGTGGTCTCGGTCGTGGACGATCTGCATCGCCCGACCGCCGAGCACGTAGCTCGGTCGCACGAGCACCGGGAAGCCGACCTCGTCGGTGATCGCCAGCGCCTGCTCCAGGTCGACGGCCGTGCCACCGGGCGGCTGCGGGATCTTGAGCTCGTCACAGAGCTGGTTCCACTTCTCGCGGTCCTCCGCATCGTCGATCGACTGCGCCGACGTGCCGGCGACCAGTTCGAGCGGGATCTCACCGGACAGCTTCAACGGTGTCTGCCCGCCGAGCGAAACGACCACCTTGTACGGCTGCTCCGCGGCGATCACGTTGAGCACGTCTTCCTTGGTCAACGGCTCGAAATAGAGCCGATCGCTCGTGTCGTAGTCGGTCGAGACCGTCTCGGGGTTGCAGTTGACCATGATCGTCTCGTAGCCGGCTTCGCGCAGGGCGAAGCTGGCGTGCACGCAGCAGTAGTCGAACTCGATGCCCTGGCCGATGCGGTTGGGGCCCGAGCCGAGGATGATCACCTTCTTGCGGTCGCTCTCGCGCACCTCGCTCTCGTCCTCGTAGGTCGAGTAGTGGTAGGGCGTCTCGGCGGCGAACTCGGCCGAACAGGTGTCGACCGTCTTGTACGTCGGGATCACGCCGGCGGCTTCGCGCGCGGCGCGCACGTCGTCCTCCTCTGCCCCCCAGAGATACGCGAGCTGCGCGTCGGCGAACCCGAGCCGTTTCGCCCGGCGCCAGGCCCTCGGCGTCATCGCGTCGCGATCGGTGTCGGCGAGCACGGCCTGTTCCTCGACGATCATCGACATCTGGTCGAGGAACCAGGGGTCGAACTTGTTGACCTCGTGGATCGTCTCGATCGAAATGCCGCGCCGCAGCAGCTCACCGATGTGGAAGATCCGTTCGGGTGTCGGCGTGGCCGTGCTCGACAGGAGTTCCTCGTCGGTGACGTCGGCGTACTGCTCGCTCGCCGGGTCGCAGTTGAGACCGAACCGCCCCTGTTCGAGAGAACGGAGGCCCTTCTGGAGCGACTCGGGGAACGTGCGCCCGATCGCCATCGCCTCGCCGACCGACTGCATCTGCGTGCCGAGCACGCCCGTCGTGCCCGGCAACTTCTCGAACGCCCATCGCGGGATCTTCGTGACGACGTAGTCGATCGTGGGCTCGAAGCTCGCCGGGGTCGCCTTGGTGATGTCGTTCGGGATCTCGTCGAGCGTGTAGCCGACGGCCAGCTTGGCGGCGATCTTGGCGATCGGGAACCCGGTCGCCTTCGACGCCAGCGCCGAACTGCGCGACACGCGGGGATTCATCTCGATCACGACCTGACGGCCGGTCTCGGGGTCGACCGCGAACTGCACGTTGGAGCCGCCGGTCTCCACACCGACACGACGGATGCACGCGAGCGCCGCGTCGCGCATCTGCTGGTACTCGACGTCGGTGAGCGTCTGGATCGGTGCCACGGTGATCGAGTCGCCGGTGTGGACGCCCATCGGATCGACGTTCTCGATGCCGCAGATGATCACGCAGTTGTCCGCGTGGTCGCGCATGACCTCGAGCTCGTACTCCTTCCAACCGACGATCGACTCCTCGACGAGGATCTCACCGATCGGGCTGGCGTCGAGGCCGTTCTGCGCCATCCGTTCGAACTCGGCGGCGTCGTGGGCGATCCCGGTGCCGCGACCACCGAGGATGTACGCCGGGCGGATCATGATCGGCAACCCGATCTCCTCGACCGCGGTGCGCGCCTCGTCCATGCTGCGGGCGATCATCGAGCGCGGCGATTCGAGACCGATCTCGGTCATCGCCTGCTTGAACCGGTCGCGGTCCTCCGCGGTGGCGATCGCCTCGGCATTGGCCCCGATCATCTCCGGCTTGCCGGGCACACCGATCAGACCCCGCTCGTACAGCTCCATCGCCGTGTTGAGACCGGTCTGACCGCCGAGCGTCGGGAGCACGGCGTCGGGCTGCTCCTTCTCGATGATCGACGCCACCACTTCCCACGTGATCGGTTCGACGTACGTGGCGTCGGCGAAGTCCGGGTCGGTCATGATGGTCGCGGGGTTCGAGTTGACCAGGATCACCCGGTACCCCTCCTCACGCAGCACACGACAGGCCTGGGTGCCCGAGTAGTCGAACTCGCAGGCCTGGCCGATCACGATCGGGCCGGAGCCGATGATCAGGATCGAGTGGAGATCGTCGCGGCGCGGCATCAGGCGCTCACCTTCCCGGTGGTCATGAGTTCGTCGAACTGGCTGAAGAGGTAACGGCTGTCGTGCGGGCCCGGCGCCGCCTCGGGGTGGTGCTGCACGCTGAAGCACCGCTCCCCGACCACCTCGAGCCCCTCGCAGACGCCGTCGTTGAGGTTGACGTGGGTCATCCGCACGGTTCGACCGAGTTCGCTCAGCGTGTCGGCGTCGACCGCGAAGTTGTGGTTCTGGCTCGTGATCTCGATCGTGTCGTTCACGAGGTTCTTGACCGGGTGGTTGGCCCCGTGGTGACCGAACGGGAGCTTCACCGTGCCGGCGCCGAGTGCGCGGCCGAGCAACTGGTGGCCGAGGCAGATCCCGAACACCGGCACGTTGCCGATGAGCTGGGAGATCTCGTCGGCGGCGTACTGCACGACCGCCGGGTCGCCGGGGCCGTTGGAGAGGAACACGCCGTCGGGCGACATCGCCATCACGTCGGCCGCGCTGGTGCCAGCGGAGACGACCTCGACCCGCCCGAGGTGCGAGAGGTTCCGGACGATGTTGGTCTTGATGCCGAAGTCGTACGCCACGATCAGACGATCGGGCGCGTCGGCGGCCGCGTCGAACGTGTACGCCTGCGGGGTGGTGACCTGGGCGACGAGGTCGACGCCGTCGGTGCCCGGTTCGGCCGTCGCCGCTGCCTGCAGGTCGGCCTCGGATGCGTCACCGAACGCGCCGGGCATGGCGCCGGTGTCACGGATGATCCGCGTGAGGCGACGGGTGTCGATGCCGGCGATGCCGGGGATGCCGTGCCGCTGGAGCAGCGAGTCGAGATGGCCCTCGGCCCGGTGGTTGCTGTGGCGGCGAGCCAGGTCGCGCACGATCACGCCGCGGCAGAACGCACCGCGCGACTCGTCGTCGACCGCGTTGACGCCGTAGTTGCCGATGTGCGGGTAGGTGAACGTGATGATCTGGCCGGCGTAGCTGGGATCGGTGATGATCTCCTGGTAGCCGGACATCGCGGTGTTGAACACGACCTCGCCGGTGGCGATGCCGTCGACGGTCGGAGCGCCGATCAGTTCACCTTCGAAGACGCTGCCGTCGGCCAACACGAGCTGGCCTTCGTGGATCGTCATGTTGCTGCTCCTGTCGAGGGGATGGAAGGGGCGTTCGTGTGGTGGTGCGCTGCCGGCCGGGCGCCTACCGCGCGCGTTGCTCCGGGTGCGGCGCCTGCTGCACGCGTCGTGCCGGGTCCGGCGCCTGCTGCACGCGTCGTGCCGGGTCCGGCACTTCCCGAACGTGTCGCGACGGGTCCGGCACTTGCTGCACGCATCGCGACGGGTCCGGCACCTGTCGAGCGCGTCGCGACGCGGTTCACGTTCCGAACCGTCATCTCGAACGCTCCAAGGCTCGCTGCGCTCGCCGTCGCTATCGCACGTGGTTCAGATGGGCGCTGCGCGCTTGGCAGGCGCCCGGCGCGCGACTCTCGGCTCGGCTTCTGCTTGCTGCTCTCGTGCTCGCGCTGCGGCCTGATCGGATCCCAATGCATCTTCATGCAGTCTATCGGATGATCATGCGTCATCTTGTGGGCTTTCCGGACTCGACGGTGAGGCTTCCTCGGTGGATGGTGTGGTGGACCTTGCCTCGGAGGTTCACGCCGACGAAGGGGGTGTTGCGGCTCTTGCTGGCCAGGTGGGCGGGGACGACCTGCCAGGTTTCCGTGGGGTCGAAGACCGTGAGGTTGGCGGGTTCTCCCTCCGCGACGGGACGGCCGTGTTCGTCGGCGACGCCGGCGATCTCGGCGGGTTTCCAGCTCA
>CAXAWD010000302.1:0-5274 GCA_963972325.1 uncultured Acidimicrobiaceae bacterium | reverse complement strand
CCGTCGACCGAGATCGCCCCGTCGGCGGTCACGTCGCCATCCGTGTCGGTGTCGCCGCCCAGGTCGCCGTTCGAGTCGGTGTCGGGCGCGATCGAGACAGGCAGCTCCTCGATGACGGCGAACGAGTCGTCGGTGGCGAACCCGCCGTCGAGCGAACCGGGCAGGCCGTTCAGCCCGCCGAAGATCGCGTCGAGGAACTCGTCGCCGGCGGCCGGTGCCTGCTCGATGATCGCGTCGAGTTCGGAACGGTCGAGCGCCCGCAGCACGTTGAGGAACGCCTCGCTCCCGGTGGTGATCGGGCTGACGTACCAGAGACCGTCGGTGCGTCGCATCTCGAGGCCGGACGGCTCCATGTCGGAGAACGCCTCGGTGAAGGTGTCGATCAGTCGCTTCGTCTCCGGTGCATTGTCGAGCACACCGGTGGTGTCCTCGAACGCTTCGTCATCGCACTGTTCGAACGACTCGCCACCGGCGCCCGCCCGAAGACAACCGTCGGCGAACTCGAACGAGAACGGTTCGCCCTCGATCACCCCCTCGACACCGATCGCATCGAGGAACACCGTGGCGGTGTCGCCCGACTCGTCGACGCGGAACTCGCGCCGCGTGATCTCCCAATCGAGCGGCACCTCGGCCAGTGCGGACTCCGCCGGCTCGATGAACAACGGCGCGTAGCGCTGCAACGCCGCGGCTTCGCCGGGGTTGAGCGTGCGGAGCAGACCGGTCAGATCGAGGTCCTCGACCCGGTCGAGCACGCCGTCGAACGCCGCCTCGGCGCTCTCGGCACCATCGGACCCGATGCCCTGCAGCGGGATCAGCGTGCCGGGTGACGTCTCCTGACGCACCACCTCGGCGATCGTGTGGAACACGCTGAAGTACCAGCGGCCATCCTCTTCGACCGCGGTGAGCCGCAGGTCGAACTCGTCGGTCTCGGTGAGCCGCGTCCCGCGCATTTCGGTGAGCGCGTCGGCGGGGACGTTGTCGGTGATCAACGCACCGATCGGCACCTCGGCACCGTCGAACGTGACGACGGCGTCGGCGCGCAGGTCGATGTTGGTGATGTCGGGCACGTTGGTGGACACCGCCGACACCCGCTCGTTCGACAGCTCGACGTCGAGCCCCAGAATGCGTGACAGGTCGGCATCGGTGGAGAGCACCTCGAGCCGGGTGAGCTCGGACACCAGATCGACGAGCGGGTCGCGGAAGACGTCGCGCTCCCCCGGAGCGAGCACGTCGATGACGCCCAGCACATCCTCGTTCTCGATGGCCTCCAGCAGGCTCGTCCCGAGCTCGGCGGGCGACGCGGCACCACCCTGGGTCGCACCGGTCAGGTTGCTGACGGCGAACACGCCGGCGGCACCGGTCGCCAGCACGGCGGCGACCGCACCACCCACCAGCCACTTGGACCGCTTGCTGCGCGTCGGCGGCTCACCCGAGCCGACCACGACAGGTGCACCGGTGGCCGCGGCGGCATCGTCCGACGGCGTCCACTCGGTGGCGGCGACCGGCGTCTCGACCGGTGGCGCGGGCGGAACGGACGGCGGGGCGGCGGGCGGCGGCGGGGCGGCCGCCGGGAGCGTCGGAGTGGAACCCTCGGCGGGCTCGCGCCCGTCCGACGGCGGCTTCCACGGGCTGTCGTCCTGCATCTCGCTCACGCTATCCATTCCTCGCTGATCGTTCCGGCTGTTTCGAATCGGCCGAATCGGGGCCGAACTTGACCCGATCGGGTTTCGTCCGTCGACCGCTCGCGTATTCTCCGGTGCATGACAGAGCGCATGCAGGTCGGTATCACCGGTGCCTCGGGGCTGATCGGAACCGCGCTGACCGAACACCTCCGGGCGTCGGGGCACCAGGTCACACCGATCGTTCGGCGTGCGGCCGGCGACGGCGAGATCGGTTGGGATCCGAGTGCCGGGCGGCTGGCGGCCGACGATCTGGCACCACTCGACGCGGTCGTGCACCTCGCCGGAGCCGGGATCGGCGACCACCGCTGGACCGACGACTACAAGCGCACGCTGCTGAACAGCCGGGTCGACGGCACCACCCTGCTCGCGAACGTGATGGCCGATCTCGGCGACCACGGGCCGCGTGTGCTCCTGAGCGGCTCTGCCATCGGCTTCTACGGCGACCGAGGTGACGAGATCGTCGACGAACAGTCGTCGGCCGGCGACGGCTTCCTGGCCGACATCTGCCGGGCGTGGGAGGCGAGCACCCGGCCCGCCGAGACGGCCGGCGTCCGCGTCGCCCATCTGCGTACCGGCATCGTGTTGAGCCGAGACGGTGGCGCCCTCGCGAAGATGCTGCCGCTGTTCAAGATCGGTGCCGGCGGCCGCTTCGGCTCGGGCGATCAGTGGATGAGCTGGATCTCGATCACCGACGAGGTTCGAGCGATCGGCCACCTGCTGACCGCCGACGTCGAGGGCCCGGTCAACCTCGCGGCGCCCGACCCGGTCACCAACCGAGAGTTCGCGAGCACCCTCGGCGACGTCCTGAACCGGCCGTCGTTCGTGCCGGTACCGAAGTTCGGCCCCAAACTCCTGCTCGGCGGCGAACTCGCCGATGCCCTGCTCTTCGAAGGCCAACGTGTCGACGCCGCCGTCCTGCGTGGCGAGGACGACTTCTCGTTCGAGCACCCCGACCTCACCACCGCACTCCGAGCCGTTCTCGACCGATGACGTCGCGCGGAGCCGACGCTCCGGTCGTCGTCGTGGGCGCCGGCCTGGCTGGTCTGAGTTGTGCCGGAACCCTGCACGAGGCGGGCCGCGACGTCATCGTGCTCGAGGCGAGTGACGGCGTCGGTGGCCGAGTCCGCACCGACACCGTCGACGGGTTCCTGCTCGACCGTGGGTTCCAGGTGCTCCTCACCGCGTACCCGGAGGCGCACCGCCAACTCGATCTCGACGCCCTCGACCTCCGTGCTTTCGATCCCGGCGCTCTGATCCACGATGGCGACAGCGCGTCGGTGATCGCCGACCCGTTCCGTTCGCCGACCCGCGTCATCGACGCCGCGCTCAGCCCGGCTGCCACCCTCACCGACAAGCTCCGCATCGCCCGGTTGCGGCACCGACTGCGCTCGGTGCACCCCGCCTCGTTGCTCCGCGGGAGCGACATGACGACCCGCGAGGCGCTGCTCGCGGACGGCTTCTCCGATCGCACGATCGACCGGTTCTTCCGGCCACTGTTCGGCGGCATCCAACTCGATCCCGATCTGGCCACGTCGCGTCGGATGTTCGACGTCATCTTCCGCACGCTCGCCGACGGCGACTCCGCCGTGCCGGCGGCCGGCATGCAGGCGATCCCCGACCAGCTCGCGTCGAAGTTGCCCGACGGCACCATCCGCCTGGATCGCCCGGCCATCCGCATCGAGCGCGACGGGGTCGCCACCGACGACGGTCTCGTGCGCGCCTCGGCGGTGGTCGTCGCCTGCGAAGGCCCCGCGGCGGCACGGCTGCTCGACCTGCCCGACGTCGGATCCAAGCCGGTGAGCGCCGTCTACTTCTCCGCCCGGGCCGCTCCGACCGACGAGCGACTGGTCGTGCTCAACAGCCGCCCCGGACCGGTCCTCAACGCCGCGGTGATGACCAACGTCGCGCCTGGCTACGCGCCGCCCGGGCGGCATCTGATCGTGGCGGCGATGCCCGGCGAGACCGGCACGGCCGAGTCGCTCGAGCGCTCGGCCCGAGCGACGTTTCGCAGCTGGTGGGGTGCGGCGGTGGACGACTGGGAACCCGTCCGCACCTATCGCATCGAACACGGACAGCCGACACAACCGGTGCCGTTCTCACCGAAACAGCCGGTCGAACTCCGCGACGGTGTGTTCGTGTGCGGCGACCATCGCGACACGGCGTCGATCCAGGGGGCGATGTACTCCGGTCGCCGATGCGCCGAGGCGCTGCTGCGAACCCACGCGAGCCGTTGAGGTCCGCAACAGTTGCACCCCGGTACGATGAGGTCATGGCCGAGGACCGCTGGTTGAACGACACCGAGATGGCGGCGTGGCGGACGTTCGTCGAGACCCACGACGACCTGTTGGGCGCGATCGAAGCCGACCTCGTCCCGACCGGCCTCACGCTCGGCGACTACCAGGTGCTCGTGTACCTCACCGAGGCCGACGACGAGCAGATGCGCATGTGCGACCTGGCCGACGCGCTCCAGCTCTCCCCGAGCGGCCTGACCCGCCGCCTCGACGGGTTGGTCACGGCCGGATGGGTCGAGCGCCGCAGCTCCGACGTCGATCGCCGCGTGATGCTCGCCGCGCTCACCGAGTCGGGCCGGGCTCAGCTGGCGGCTGCCGCCCCCACCCACGTCGAGAGCGTGCGGGCCCGGATGATCGACGTGCTCGACCACGACGATCATGTCGCGCTCGCCCGCGCGTTCCAGAAGATCCGCACCGCATTGGATGCCGAGGAGTCATGACCCAACTGCCCACCGGGTTCGCCGCCCACGTCGCCAACATCGGCATCAAGGACGACACCGACGACTTCGTCGTCATCGCCGCCGAACGGCTCGCCGCCGCCGCCGGCGTGTTCACGAAGAGCCGCTTCGTCGGACCGAGCGTCACGATCAGCCGCGAACACGTCGCCTCGGGCACCGCCAGGGCGATCGTCGTGGTGTCGAAGAACGCCAACGTCGCGAACGGCCCCACCGGCGAGGCCGATGCACGCGAACTCGTCGCCGGTGTCGCCGAGCGGCTCGGTTGCCAACCCGACGACGTGCTGATCGCGTCGACCGGTGTGATCGGCCGCCCTTACCCGATGGATCGTGTTCGTGCCGGCATCGAAGCGATGGCGGCCCCGTCGGCCGCCACCTCCGCCGACGCGGTGGCCGACGGCATCATGACCACCGACACCGTCCGCAAGGTGGCGACCAGTGCGATCGACGGGTCCGACGCCGTCGTCGTCGGCATCGCCAAGGGTGTCGGCATGATCGAGCCCGACATGGCCACGATGATCGCGGTCGTGCTCACCGACGCGCACGTCGCACGAGACGAGCTCGACGAGGTGTTCCGGCGGGGGGGCGACCGCACGTTCAACTGCGTCAGCATCGACACCGACCCCCAGACCAGCGACACGGCGGTCGTGCTCGCGAGCGGTGCGGCCGGCCCGGTCGACACCTCGGCGCTCGAACGGGCGCTGCACGCCGTGTGCCTCGACCTCACCAAGCAGATCGCCCGCGACGGTGAGGGCGCGCAGACACTGATCGAAGTGGCGGTGACCGGCGCACGCGACGACGAGCAGGCCAAACGGGTCGCGAAGACGATCGTCAACTCACCGCTGG
>CAXAWD010000301.1:0-5275 GCA_963972325.1 uncultured Acidimicrobiaceae bacterium | reverse complement strand
CCCGACCGCTCTTGTTGGGGCCGTCGGGGAGCCGCTCGGCGATCGAGGCCGGCAGCGCCCGCTCGCCGACCACGGCGGTCAGCCGGCCGTCTCGTTCGACGATCTTCGCGCGCAGCGTCTTCTGGAGGCTCTGCGGCGCCTCGCCGATCTCCTTGAGCAGGAAGTGGGGGGCCTCGCCGCGGTCGATGTCGCGCGTGGTGACCTCGGCGACGGTCACATCGTCGTCGGTGACCGGCAGGGGCGCGCCGTCGTAGCCGATCCGGGTGATGCCGGCGACCTCACCGGCCGCGGCGGCGTCGAGCACCACGACCTCGCCGCCCGCCTCGCCGTCCATGCGGACGTAGCGGTCGGTCTCCTCCACGACTCCGTAGGGCTCACTCGCCACGATGAAGCAGTCGTCGGCCAGACCGATGTAGAGGCCCTGTCCGCTGCCACGCAACGCCAGCAGCATCTGCGACGGGTGTTCGGCGTCCATCGCGCCGATCGCGACCGACCCCTCGAACGACGACACCGTGCGCCGGAACGCCTCGCTCGACGAGATGCCGCTCGCCGCGTGATGCGACATGATCGTCGGGATCACCTTGGCGTCGGTGGTGACCTGCTGCGGCACATCGAGCGCGTGCTCGACCCGGAGGTCGGCGTGGTTGTCGACGTCGCCGTTGAGCGCCGCGATCACATACGGCTGGCGACCGTCGACGGCGGGCGACTGCTCCAACTCGTCGCTGTTGAGCGGGTGCGTGTTGGGCTCGGAGATGATGCCGACGCTCGCCCAACGCGTGTGACCGAGCACCGCAGTGCGGGCCGACGGTGCGGCGAGGGCACGCCGGAGCAGATCGTCACCGGCCACCGCTGCTCGAAGGGCCCGGGTGTTGTCGCCCAGCTCACCGATCTCGGCGGCCTTCTTGTACACGAACGACAGCACACCGTCGGCGACACGCACCGAACCGGACTGATAGGTGAGGTCGCGAGAGCGGTCGGCGATCTCGGCCCGCACCGACGGATCGTCGAGATCGAGGCCGTGCCGGCTGACGAACAGGTGGATGCCGGCCGAGTCGCGACCGCGCACCTCGAGCCGATCGAGCGCCGAGAACGCCTGCTGCACCGCGAGGTATCCCGCGAGCGACCCGACACCGGCATCGCGACCGGCGAGACCGCCGACTTCGCGAGCGGTACGAAGCCGGTCGTGGCGGATCGCCCACAGCACGTCGCGAAACGCGATCGAGCGGGCACTGAGCTGTTCGAGCACGTCGGGCTCCGGGGCGTCGGCCTCGATCGACGCATCGAACTCGTCGGCGACGCGGTCGAGCCGGTCGAGCCGCGACGTGATCTGCGCCACGGTCTCGGGGTGGTCGGCGAGCGCAGACACGCCTGGCACTCCGCGGAGCATCGCATCGACCGCGCGCAGCGTGTGCGTGGCGACGTCGATCCGGTCGCTCGCGTCGAGCGCATCGTCGAGGAGGCGGAGCACGGCATCACGTTCGGGCACCGGGCGCGACGATGGCCGACTGAGCACTCCGACGATGCCGCACATGACGATCAGGTTACCGAGCGGGGGCGCGTCGCCGTTGGCGCGCTCAGCCGGCGGTCGCTGCGACGAGCCGGGCGCGCAGGGCCTGGGCGACCTCGTCGGCGAGCTCGTCGGTGGGAGCCTCGACCATGATGCGGACGAGCGGCTCGGTGCCGCTGGGGCGGACCAGGATCCGGCCCGTGTGACCGAGCTGCTGCTCCCACGTCGCGATGTCGTCGGCGAGCAGTGCAGCCGCATCGTCGCGGCGAGCATCGACGGGCACGTTGACGAGCACCTGTGGGAGCTGCGTCATCGCCGAGGCCGCCAGCTCGGAGAGCGGGCGGCCGGAACGTTGCACGATGTCGAGGAGCACGAGGCCGGTCAGTAGGCCGTCGCCGGTGGTGGCCCGATCGGCGAAGATCACGTGCCCCGACTGCTCTCCACCGAGCGAGTAGCCGCCTGCGGCGAGCGCTTCGAGCACGTGGCGGTCTCCGACCGGGGTCTCGACGACGTCGATGCCGGACGCTTCCATCGCCAGCCGGAAGCCGAGGTTGGTCATCACCGTGACGACCACGGTGTCATCGTGCAGCAGACCGCGGGAGCGGAGATCGGCGGCACAGATCGCGATGATGTGGTCGCCGTCGACGATCTGCCCGAGCTCGTCGACGGCGATCAACCGATCGGCGTCGCCGTCGAGCGCGATGCCGACCTGGGCGCGTTCGGCGGTGACGAGCGCCTGCAGCCCGGAGGGATCGGTGGCACCGCACCCGGCGTTGATGTTGGTGCCGTTGGGCTGCGCGTTGACGACGACCGTGCGGGCGCCGGTGCGCTGCAGGACGTCGGCCACGAGGTGCGAGGCTGCGCCGTTGGCGGCGTCGGCCACCACGCCCAGACCGGAGAGGTCGCGGCCGTCGAGCACGGCGAGTAGGTGCTCGATGTAGTCCTCCGCCGACGCTCCCCGCCCGTGGATCGGTGCCGGGTCGCCGATCGGGTCGCCGAGCGAGGCGAGTTCGGCTTCGACGCGGGCCTCGACGTCGCCGGGCAACTTGCTGCCGCCGAGGGCGAAGAGCTTGATGCCGTTGTCGTGGTAGGGGTTGTGCGACGCCGAGATCACGGCGCCCATCGCCCCGAGGCGCTGTGCTTCGAACGCGACGGCCGGGGTCGGCGTCACACCGAGCCGGTGAACCTCGACTCCTTCCGAAGCGAGCCCGGCGACGAACGCTGCCTCGAGCATCGGTGTGGAGATCCGGCTGTCGCCGCCGACCACCGCCAGGTCGGCACCCAACACACGACCGGCGGCGCGGCCGAGGTTCAGCGCGAGTGCCGGAGTGAGTTCGGTGTTCGCTCGACCGCGGACACCGTCGGTGCCGAAGCGCACGAGCGTGGGATCCTGGCGGGCGCCTGGATCAGCGCTTGGTGAACTGCGGGGCCTTGCGGGCCTTCTTGAGGCCGTACTTCTTGGACTCCTTCTTCCGCGGGTCGCGGGTGAGGAGGCCGGCCTTCTTCAGCGGGTCACGCAGTTCGCCGTCGAGTTCGACGAGCGAGCGGGCGATGGCCATGCGGAGCGCACCGGCCTGGCCGCTGACGCCGCCACCCTGGATCGAGGCGTCGATGTCGTACGACTCCTCGGCCTCGGCGACGCGGAGCGGCTCGTTGACGACCATGCGCTGGGCATCGGTCGGGAAGTACTCGGCGAACGTCTTGCCGTTGATCGTGATGGTGCCGGTGCCGGGACGCAGGCGGGCACGGGCGACCGAGCGCTTGCGGCGGCCGGTGGTCTGGGTGAGCGGAGCGGTCATCGTTTCCTCGTTCTCAGCGCTTGATCTCGAACGGCTTGGGAGCCTGTGCGTGGTGGGGATGCTCGGGGCCGGCGTAGACCTTGAGCTTGGACATCTGCTGACGACCGAGCGGGCCCTTCGGCACCATGCCCCGGACCGTGCGACGCACGGCGTCGGCCGGCTTGCGGGCGAGGAGCTTGTCGAACGTCTCGCTCTTGATGCCGCCCGGGTACCCCGAGTGGCGGTAGATCTGCTTCTTGGTGGCCTTGTCGCCGCTCATGATCACCTTGTCGGCGTTGATGATGATCACGTGGTCGCCCATGTCGATGTTGGGCGTGTAGGTCGGCTTGTGCTTGCCGCGCAGCAGGCGTGCGACCTCGGTCGCCATCCGACCAATGATCATGCCCTCAGCGTCGACCACGTGCCACTCGCGGGTGACTTCGCTGGACTTCGGTGTGTAGGTCTTCATCGAACTTCGCTCTCGCAACTCTCTGCGATCGGTGTCGCAGCCAGGCAGCCGACAGGGCCGCAAATGAACCGGGTAATGATATGGGGCCGCGGGCACGCGCGGCAACGTGTCCGCCAGGTTCTCGTCGTCAGCCGGCGCCGGCAGGTACCGCATCCCAGCGTTCGCCGTCGTAGCCGACCTCCCACAGGATCAGCCCGGCGGGTGGGGCGACGCCACCAGCGGCCTCGCGGCTGCGAGCGGCGAGGATCCCGGCCATCTTCGTGTGGTGGATGCGTCCGATGCCGATGTCGACCATCGTGCCGACGAGCGAACGCACCATCTGGTGGCAGAACGCACTCCCGGCGATCTCGAACCGGAGCATCGGCGACTCGTCGAGGCGGGTCCACCTGGCCTCGTGGAGGATCCGGACCAGGCTGGCGGGTTCCATGCCCTCGGGCATCTTCGGTTTGCGGCAGAACGACCCGAAGTCGTGTTCGCCGAGCACCTGGTCGGCGGCCGACTGCATGGCCGCGAGGTCGAGCGGACGATGCACGTGCCACACGAGGTCGGCCAGCAGCGGGTTGGGCGTGGGGTCGTTCCACACGTGGTAGCGGTATCGACGAGACGTGGCCGAGAAGCGGGCATCGAAGCCGGGTTCGGCCCACTCGATCGACCGGATGGCGATGTCGGGCGAGCACATCTTGTTGACCCGACGCCGGAGATCGGCGAGGTCGGTGTCGGCGGGCAGGTCGCCCGACAGCACCTGCCCCCACGCGTGCACACCGGCGTCGGTGCGACCGGACATCGAGAACTCGACCGGTCGGCGGATCACCTTCGACACGGCGGCCACCAGGTCGCCCATGACCGTGCGCACGCCGTGGTTGGGGGCCAGACCCCGGAAACCGGTGCCGCGGTACGCCAGGACACACCGGAACCTGCGGTCGGCGGTGCCGTCGATCGATACTGCCGCCCCGGTCACGACGTCCAGGCTAGATGCCACGTGGATGCGAGCGGCCGGACGCGTCCCCGCCCCCCCCAACGAGCAGAACCCGGCGCCAAAGCACCGGGTCCCATCTCAGTTCATCGGCCTTCCAGCGGCGACGTGATGCCACAGTGGGGAGGTCTGGAGGGGCGCCTGCCGAACAGGGTCGCCCGCCGACCGTCTCAGACCGACATCTCTGGATTCGTCTGAGGATCAGATCGTTCGAGCGCAAGGCGCAGTGAGCCCGAGCTGACTTCGGTCAGCGAGCGGCGAGATGCAACGCCGCGATCGGGCGATCTGGACTCAGACGAGTTCGATGCGCGCCATCTTGGCGGAGTCGCCGGGGCGCGGGCCCAGCTTGAGGATGCGGGTGTAGCCGCCGTTGCGCTCGGTGTAGCGCGGCGCCACGTCGTTGACCAGCTTGTGGGTCATCTCGCGGTCGCCGAGGTACCCCTGGATCTGGCGGATCCGGTGCACGCGCATCGGGCCGTCCTGGGCCTTCTTGGCCTTGGTGATGAGCTTCTCCGCGATCGGGCGCAGGGCCTTGGCCTTGGCCTCGG
>CAXAWD010000300.1:0-5298 GCA_963972325.1 uncultured Acidimicrobiaceae bacterium | reverse complement strand
GGCGCATCGAGGTGCCGCACCGACCGAGAAGGAGCAACGACATGCGAGCAGACGACATCATCAACGCCGTCACCGCTGACCTCATCACCGCCATCGAAGCGGGCGCCGACACGTGGCAGATGCCGTGGCACACCGTCGCCAACAGCCACCAGCCGACGAACGCCGACGGGCGGCCCTACCGGGGCATGAACGCTTGGATTCTCACCCTCACCGCTGCCGATCGCGGCTGGTCGTCCAACACCTGGGCGACCTACCGCACCTGGCAGCGCCATGACGCGCAGGTCCGGCGGGGCGAGAAGGCAACCCGCGTTCTGCTCTGGAAACCCACCAAGCGGACCACGACCGACGATGCCACTGGGGACGAGATCGAACGACGCGGCCTCGTCTGCCGCACCTACTCCGTGTTCGCAGCCGAACAGGTCGACGGCTACGAGCTCCCCGCCGAGGCAACTGATCGGGACACGCCCGACCAGATCACCGCCGCCGACGCCTACTTCGACCGCATCGGGGTCGCCGTCACGCCCTGCCACAACCACGCGTGCTACCGGCCCGCCGCAGACCGCATCGAGGTTCCCCACCTCGCCCAGTTCACCGAGCCGGCGCTCTACTACTCGACGCTCGCCCACGAACACGTCCACGCGACCGGGCACGAGTCCCGCCTCGCTCGTGACCTGACCGGCCGATTCGGTTCGGACGCCTACGCGGTCGAGGAACTCGTCGCCGAGCTGGGCGCAGCATTCTGGTGTGCACGGTTCGGACTCTCACCAGCCACACGCGACGACCACACCGCCTACCTTGCCCACTGGGTCCGAGTACTCCGGGAACACCCACGAGTACTACTCACCGTCTGCTCGAAAGCACAGCTCGCCCTCGACTGGCTCGACCGCGCATCCGGCGACGAGGCACCAGCCCAGGACGACGCAGCGTGAACGGAAGGGAACCGACATGAACAGCCTCCTTCTCCAACGCGTCACCGCCACCGTCGCGATCCACCGATGGGCGACGAGCCACGCGGATCGGTGCACCTGGCTCGTCGAGTGCCTCACCCGACACAGCCGAAACGACTGGGGCGAACTCGACGACACCGTCTCCGCAGCGAACGCAGCAGCCATCGACACGCACCAAGGCCGAGTGTTCTCTGCGTACCGCGTGCCGACATCGCTCGCAACAATCGACACGCCCGACGACCACGTCTGGATCATCACCGATGAGATCGGCGACGCGTCGAGCCCCGTCACGATCCTCTGGCCATCTGACTACTGATCGCAGCTTCCGAACCCGGTCCACCCGGATCTTGAGCGGCAAGGCGACCGAGGTGTGGCCGGCCCTGACGGGCCGGGTGCGGTCATCGATTGCGTTCGAAGTCCTGCAATCGAACGTCGACGAGCTCGTTCGCGCGTCGCGCACGCTGATACTCGTCGAGCGCGCGTGCGTCGAGGTCGGCTCGGAGCTCGCGTCCCGCTCGCTCTGCCTCCTCCGGCGTGGCGTAGGGCCCGCAAACGACGAGCGCACCGTTCTCGGCGGAGTAGTGAGCGTGGTATCCGAACCACCGCTGCGCACGGTCGGCGTGCGAGCCGAACTCGATCACATCGCCGACATGCAGCGTCGCGACCTCCCATCCCCGTCCACCTGGCCCACTCGGCCAGACCGTGCGCCTCCAGCCGGGGGAAGCAGCGACGTCACGCTCGAGAGTCCCAGCCCACAGGGGATGAGCAGCGTCCGGCATCGGCTGATCGATGAGCACGCCACCGACGAACCTCAACACAGTCAGCTCGGGCATCGGATCGTTCATCTGTCTCACCTCCGTTCGACGAAGACCACCGTACGCCGACCCTGTCACAGCGTTCCTCTGACCATCGGCGGAGCGCTCCGGAGGCGACGGCATCGCAGGTTCACCAGACGTGCACACCGACGATCACCAAGAGCGGAATGTCGACCACCCCGGCCGGTGCGCAACCCTCCGCCAGATACGTGACCCCGCGCACGGCCCGCCCGAACCGTTCGTCGCAACAGCTCGTGACCGTGAAGGTGTGGTCAGTCCCGTCGGTGGTGTGCACCGTGACGATCTCGCCGGCGCAGTTCTCGATCACGAGGAGCAGGATCGACTCGGCGCGTTCATCGTCCTCGACCGAGACGACGAACGCGCTCGTCGCCTGCTCGTGGCGTGCGCCGGACCGTCGATCGCTCACGGGTACTCGATTCCGGCACCCAGGTCAGGCGGTCGCACAACCGGAGGGTCAGCGAGCCGTTCACGTAGCCAGCCGCGTTCGTCCTCACCAACCACGGCAAACGACTCGCGGTCGAGATCGGTGCGGCCGGCGTCGCGCACCTGGTAGCGGAGCCGGTCGAGGCCACCGACCTCGAGCGCACGTGGCGCCCAGTCGCCGAGAACTGCGGACACCGAGTCGACGTCGGGAAAGGTCCCGAACACCTCAACCTCAGATCGGTCAAGCCGCGCGGCGAATAGCTCGCCGCTCCCACCGTTCCACGACACCCTCCACCGTTCGTTCGGCTCGGCGATGGTCCGCCACGCCATCCCGAAGTCGACTTCGGGTGCCACGCGGCGCGCGTCCCGCCCGTACCAGTCCGAGAGCACGTCGTGATCATCTCGACGACTCACGCTGAACCCCCGCTCCCGACTCCTCCCCTGCGGGCCGCGAAGCAGACCGCTGCGGCGGCCGACGTCGCGCTCGCCGGTGGCCGGACTGTGATTGCAGCGCCGTCAGATCGGTGCCGACGAACTCGGCGAGCTGCGTCTCGTCGATGCCCATCTCGGCAAGGCCCTTGACCGCGGCAGCCAGTTCCGCCAGCGCTCGGTCACGTTCCTCGTCGAGCTCGCCGAGCCGAGCGACAGCGCGCTCGACCGTCCGCACGTGCTGTTCCTGTTGGCCGAGCCGCTCCTTCGTCCACGCCCGCAAGCCGCCGATCGCTTCCGATCGCATCCGGTCACCTCCGATGAGTCCGAGGCACGCGCCGTTCGCGTGCTGTCATCGGTTGACCCCACCCCTGAGCCCGACGCGCCGAGCCGATTCGCCGCGCAACATCGCGAACCGCGATCCGACGAACCGCACGTGCCGACCCGCGATCGCGGTCCCGTGCTCGAGAGTCTCGCTACACGGCGCTACCGACCGAGCACGTAGCGACGCACCACCGCGCCAGCCATCGCGCGACAGACACGCCGCTCGAGCGACGGACCCCAGCATGTTCCCGGCGCCGTGTGCCCCGTTCCGCCCGTGATTGCACAGACTATTACCCGGGGGTGAACGGCGGCGCGCCCGCACGAGCGCAGGGGTGGGTTGACCTGGCGAGGGACCATGTTGTCGATCGCGAAACTCCGTGTCGGGCAGGAGGCGTACCACCTGTCTGGGGTCGCCCAATCGCTCGACGAGTACTACACCGGTGCCGGCGAAGCGACCGGCGTTTGGGTCGGCGGTGGTGCCGCTCGGCTCGGTCTTCGTGGCGATGTCGACGCCGATTCGCTCCGCGCTGTGCTCGCTGGGATGGCGCCGGGAACGGGCGGACTCGATCCGAACGGCAAGCAGATCCGTCCGTCCGCTCGCCGTGTCCCCGGCTTCGATCTCACGTTCAAGGTGCCGAAGTCCGCGAGCGTGCTGTACGCCGTGTCCGACGATCCCCGGGTGCAGGGTGCGGTGATCGAAGCCGGCGAAACCGCCGCGCGGGAAGCGATCTCTTGGCTCGAACGCGAAGCGATCCGGGCACAGCGCGGCTCGCACAACACGGCGTGGCTCGACCGACTCCGCGCCGAAGACCCCGAAGCCGCCCGCCGCCACGGCCCGCGACGCATCGCGACCAGCGGCGTCGTCGGTGCCGCGTTCCGGCACCGAACCAGCCGGGCTGGTGACCCGCTCCTGCACTGGCACGTCCTCGTCGCGAACCTGGTGGAGGGCAACGACGGTCGTTGGTCGGCGTTCGCTCACCCCGACATGTACCGCGCAGCGCGCACCGCCGGCGAGATCTTCCAAGCCGCAGTCCGGCGTGAGCTCACGGCGTCACTCGGCGTCGAGTGGACGCCCGGGCGACACGTGCAAGAGATAGCCGGCATCCCCTCCGCGATCCTCGAGACATTCTCCAAGCGCCGCGCCGAGATCGAAGCCTGGCTCGCCACGCACGGCCACGCCGACACCCCGGCCGCAGCGCAGGAGGCGACGCTTGCCACACGCCGGGGAAAGCCCGAACTCGAAGGCGAACGACTCGATGCCGGCTGGAAGCGCGAAGCGATTGCCGCCGGATGGGGACCCGAGGCGGCCACAGAACTGGTCACACACGCAACGCCCGATACCGGCATCGCTACCGAGGCGGAGGTGTGGCGCCTCCCCGCTGACCCGCTCGTGGACCCCGAGACCGGCGAGGTCATCGTCACCGACCGAGCCGTCAGCCCCGACGAGTGGATCGCCGATCTCCTTCGCCGCCTCACACAGGCATCGACGACCTTCACTCGCTTCGACCTCACCGAAGCTGTCGCCGCCCGCCTCGGACCGGGATCCACCCTCGACACGATCGACCGGATCGTCGCCCGAACACTCGCGTCCGACCAGGTGCTCGCCGTCCACCAACCCGACCGACCATCACCACGCGGACGCACCACCTACACCAGCCGCGAGGTGTTCGCCGTCGAGCGGCGACTCCTCGACACCCTCACCCGAGCTGGCTCACACGCGGCCGTCCCTGCCGAGACGGTCGATGAGGCGATCGCCGCACGCACTGGCATCGGCCACGACCAAGCAGCCGCAGTGCGGACGATCTGTGCCGCAACCGGACCCGTCGCCGTGCTCGTCGGCCCAGCAGGCAGCGGCAAGACCTACACGCTCGACACCATCCGCCACGCCCACGAAACCAACGGCAACACGGTCATCGGCACCGCTCCCTCCGCCCGCGCCGCGATCGAGCTCGCCACCGGAGCCCACATCGCGTCCCGCACGATGCACTCCCTCCTCGCTGCGATCGAACGGAACCACCTCACCGTCGACGCCTCAACGGTGCTGGTCATCGACGAAGCCGGCATGGCCGACGTCCGACTCCTCGAACGGCTCACCACACGCGTCACCGACGCCGGCGGCCGAGTCATCCTCGTCGGCGACCACCACCAACTCCCCGAGATCGACGCCGGCGGCGGCTTCGAAGCTGCCTCCCAACGATCGGCCACCGTCGCCGAACTCACCGTCAACCGCCGCCAATCCGAACCGTGGGAACAACAAGCGCTAGCGCAGCTCCGCAACGGAAGTGTTCCCGCCGCCGTGCAGGCCTACCTCGACCACGACCGAGTCGTCGTCGCCCCCG
>CAXAWD010000299.1:0-5307 GCA_963972325.1 uncultured Acidimicrobiaceae bacterium | reverse complement strand
CACGAGAACATGCTGCTGCGCGACCCGGTCATGTACCGGATCCGGCGCGGGCACCACCACCGCACCGGCGACACCTGGGTCATCTACCCCACGTACGACTGGGCACACGGGCAGAGCGACGCGATCGAGGGGGTCACCCATTCGTTCTGCACGCTGGAGTTCGACAGCCATCGCCCGCTGTACGACTGGTTCCTCGAGCAGCTGCCGCTCCCGCACGAACAGCCGCGCCAGACCGAGTTCGCCCGACTCGAGCTCACGCACACGATCACGTCCAAGCGCAAGCTCGCCAAGCTGGTCACCGACGGCATCGTCGACGGCTGGGACGACCCCCGCATGCCCACGCTGCGGGGCATGCGCCGCCGGGGTTACCCGGCATCGGCGATCCGCGAGTTCTGTCGGTTCATCGGCCTCGCCCGCACCAACAGCCGCCACCAGATCGAACTGTTCGAGTCGATCGTCCGCACCGAGCTCAACCGGACCGCTCAGCGCCGGATGGCGGTGCTGCACCCGGTGAAGCTGCAGCTCACCAACTGGCCGACCGACGCCGACGGCAACCCGGTGGTCGAGCACTTCGAGGTCACCAACAATCCGGAGAACGAGGCCGACGGCACACGTTCGGTGGCGTTCTCGGGCGAGTTGTTCATCGAGCAGGACGACTTCCGCGCCGACCCTCCACCCAAGTACTTCCGGCTCACCCCGGGCCGCGAGGTCCGACTCCGCGGCGCCTATCTGGTGACCTGCACCGGGTTCGAGACCGACGACGACGGCAACGTCACCACGGTGCTGGCCACCTACGACCCCGACACCAAGGGCGGTTCCGCTCCCGACGGGCGCAAGGTCAAGTCGACGATGCACTGGGTCTCGGCGGCGCACGCCGTGCCGGCCACGGTCGCCCTGTACGAGCGTCTGTTCTCGGCCGAGGTGCCCGGCGAGGCCACCGGCGATCCGCTCGACGACGTCGATCCCAACTCGCGAGAGTTGCTGACCGACTGCCGCGTCGAGGCCGCCCTGGCCGACACCGCCCCCGGTGAGGTCGTGCAGTTCGAACGGATCGGCTACTTCGCGCACGACCCACGCGAGCCGATGCTCTTCCACCGCACCGTCGGCCTGCGCGACGAGTGGGCCAACATCCAGAAGCGCAAGGGCTGACGTGCCACCGCCGACCGGATTCACGTGGTCGGCACGCAAGAACGGTGAACTCGCCATCAGCCGTGATGGCCGTGTGGTCACGATCGTCCGCGACCGGGCCGCCCAGCGGTTGCTCGTCCGGCTGGAAGCAGCTCCCGATCACCAATCGCAGCACCTGCTCGCGCGTGCGACCGGGAACTATCGGCGCGGCAACGAACGGTCCTGACCGGACGTGCTGACGCCAGGCATGCATCAATCACTTGCCTATATGTAGATATCTTTATATAGTCGTCGGATGGGACTTTCCAGTTCAGCGATGCTCGACGTCCTCCGGGCGATCGGCGAGGAGACGCGGCTGCGCATCGTGCTGCTCCTCCAACACGGCGAACTGACCGTCACCGACATGACCGAGATCCTCGGGCAATCACAGCCCCGGATCTCCCGCCACCTCAAGCTGCTCGCCGATGCGGGTGTGGTCGACAAGCACCGTGAGGGCACGCGTGCCTTCTTCGAACTCGCCACTCGCGGGCCGATCGGTGCCCTCGTGGCCGACGTGACGACCCCGTCGGCGCTGCGGACCTGGATCGACTCGAACAGGTGCGAGGACGCCGCTCCGCCGAGGCGCAGCAGTACTTCACCGCCATCGCCAAGCATTGGGACGAACTCCGGTCGCTGCACGCCACCGACGACATGGTCGAAGCCGCGATCCTCGACGCGATCGGCGACCACCCCTACCGCTCGGTGCTCGACCTCGGCACCGGCACCGGCCGCATGCTCCAACTCCTCAGCCACGACCGCATCGAACGAGCGGTCGGCCTCGACAGCAGCCACACGATGCTCGCGGTCGCCCGGGCCAACCTCGAACGCGCCGAGGTGCGTCGCGTCGACCTCCGACAAGGCGACGTGTACAGCCCACCGCTCGAACGGGGAACGTTCGACCTCGCCATCGTCCACCAGGTGCTGCATTTCCTCGACGACCCTGCCCGTGCGATCCGTGAAGCAGCCCATCTCCTCACTCCCGGCGGTCGGCTGCATCGTCGATTTCGCCCCGCATTCGCTCGAGTTCCTCCGCTCCGACCACGCCCACCGACGGCTCGGGTTCCGATCCGAGACCCTCGTCGGATGGTTGGAACAGGCGGGCCTGCAGGTCGGCCCGATCTGCACCGTCGAGCCGCCCGCCGTCAGCGACCGACCCGGTGACGAACTGCTCACCGTGTCGCTGTGGACCGGCATCGATCCCCGAACGCCCGACACGACCATCCCCTCGCCCGGCACCGACGGGGCACTCGCCCTGACGCCCGACACCGCCAAGGAGACAGCACGATGACGCTCGCGGTCAGCTTCGAAGTCTTTCCCCCCAAGACCGCTGCCGGTCTCGGGAAGTTGTCGGACGCGGTCGCACGGCTCGACGATGCGAATCCGGCCTACATCTCGGTCACCTACGGCGCCGGCGGTTCCGACCGCCAGCGGTCGTTCGACACGATCGATGCGGTTCGATCGGCCACCAGCACCCCGATCGCGGCGCACCTCACCTGCGTCGGCCAGTCACGAGCCGACGTCGACGAGGTGATCGATCGCTACCTCGCCCTCGGCGTCGACCACATCGTGGCGTTGCGGGGCGACCCGCCCACCGGCATCGACGCTCCCTACGAACCGCACCCCGAGGGATTCACGTCCACCGCCGACCTCGTCGCCGCCATCAAACGCCGCGGCGACATCTCGGTCTCGGTGTCGGCGTATCCCGAACGCCACCCGCAGTCCCCCACCGACGAGCACGATCTCGACGTGCTCGCCGCGAAGGTCGCGGCCGGCGCCGATCGGGCGATGACGCAGATGTTCTTCGACAATCGCCACTTCGTCGCGTATCTCGACCGGCTCCGGGCCCGTGGCGTCGATGTGCCGGTCGTGCCCGGCATCTTCCCGATCCACTCCTTCCCGGCCGTCACCCGATTCGCTGACCGCTGCGGCGCCTCGATGCCGACGTCGATCGCCGAACGATTCGCCGGACTCGACGACGATCCGGTCGCGACACACGCACTGGCCGCCGAGCTCGCTGCCGACCAGATCCGCGACCTGACCCGCCACGGCGTGGAGCACGTGCACCTCTACACGCTCAACCGGTCCGAACTCGCTCTCGCCGTGTGCGAGCGACTGACGGAGGTGTCCGCATGAGCATCGACGACCTGCGCCGCACCGCCCGCGAACGGATCTTGATCCTCGACGGCGCGAGCGGGAGCGAGATCCAGGCACTCGGCGTCACGGAGGACGACCTGCGCGGCGAGCGATTCACCGACCATGCTCGCTCGCTCGCCGGCAACAACGACCTGCTGATCCTGTCGCAGCCCGACGTGGTGAGGCACCTCCACCGCAGCTACCTCGCTGTCGGTGCCGACATCATCACGACCAACACGTTCTCGTCGACGACCGTCGCCCAGCGCGAGTACGGCCTCGACGACCCGGCGCTGGTGCACGACCTGAACGTCGCCGGAGCGCGACTCGCCCGCGAGATGGCCGACGACGCCGAGCAGGCCGACGGCCGGCACCGCTGGGTCGCCGGTGCGATCGGCCCGACCAACGTCACGCTCTCGCTCTCCCCGCGTGTCGAAGACCCCGCATACCGAGCGATCACGTTCCGCGAGCTGGCACAGGCCTACCGCGAGCAGATCGCCGGGCTCGTCGAGGGCGGTGCCGACCTGCTGCTGGTCGAAACGGTGTTCGACACGCTCAACGCCAAGGCCGCCATCTGGGCCGCTCGTCGCCACGCCGCCGACACGGGCCGTGCCACGCCGCTGATGATCTCCGGCACGATCACCGACCGGTCGGGCCGCACGCTGTCGGGCCAGACCGTCGGCGCGTTCTGGCAGTCGACCCGCCATGCCGCTCCCCTGTCGATCGGTCTCAACTGTGCGCTCGGCGGTGCCGAGATGCGGCCGTACATCCAGGAGCTCTCCGGGCTCGCCGACACGCTCGTGTGCGCGTATCCGAACGCCGGGTTGCCGAACGCGCTCGGCGAGTACGACGAAACGCCGGAGCACACCGCCGGCATCATCGGTGAGTTCGCCGAGGCCGGGTTCGTCAACATCGTCGGCGGTTGCTGTGGCACGACGCCGGCACACATCGAACAGATAGCGGCCGCGGTCGAAGGCGCGGCCCCGCGACAGTTCGACGAGCGTGCGCCCCGACTCCAGCTCTCCGGGCTCGAATCGTTCACGCTCACGAGCGACGTGCCGTTCGTCAACGTCGGCGAGCGCACCAACATCACGGGGTCGGCCAAGTTCCGGCGCCTGATCACCAACGGCGACTACCCCGAAGCGCTCGACGTCGCCCGCCAGCAGGTCGAGAACGGCGCCCAGATCATCGACGTCAACATGGACGAGGGGCTGCTCGACTCCAAGCAGGCGATGATCACGTTCCTCAACCTGATCGCCGCTGAGCCCGACATCGCACGCGTGCCGATCATGATCGACTCGTCGAAGTTCGAGGTGATCGAAGCCGGGCTCGAGTGCATACAGGGCAAGGCGATCGTCAACTCGATCTCGATGAAGGAAGGCGTCGACCAGTTCATCGAGCAGGCCCGCATCTGCCGTGATCACGGCGCCGCCGTGATCGTGATGGCGTTCGACGAAGACGGCCAGGCCGACACCGCCGAGCGCAAGATCGACATCTGCAGTCGGGCGTTCGAGCTGCTGCGCACCGAACTCGACTTCCCGCCCGACGACATCATCTTCGACCCGAACATCTTCGCCGTCGCCACCGGCATCGCCGATCACGACCGGTACGGCCTCGACTTCATCGAGGCCACCGCCGAGCTCCGCAGTCGGTTCCCCCACTCACACGTGTCGGGTGGCGTGTCCAACCTGTCGTTCGCGTTCCGTGGCAACGAGCGAGTGCGCGAGGCGATGCACTCGGTCTTCCTGTACCACACGATCACCGAGGGCATGCGGCTCGGCATCGTCAACGCCGGTCAGCTCGCGGTCTACGAACAGATCGACCCGGAGCTGCGCGAACTCTGCGAGGACGTCGTGCTCGCCCGCCGCCCCGACGCCGCCGAACGCCTGCTCGAGGCTGCGACCGACTACGTCGGCGACGGCGCTTCCGTGCAGGAGCGCGTCGGCCAGGAGTGGCGCGAATGGGATGTCGACAAGCGACTCGAACACTCGCTCGTCAACGGCATCACCG
>CAXAWD010000298.1:0-5313 GCA_963972325.1 uncultured Acidimicrobiaceae bacterium | reverse complement strand
GTGTAGCCGGTGACGTCGACGACGATGTCGGTGGTGGCGTGGGTGTAGATGCAGGCCCTGGTGTCGGCCCCGATGAGCCTGAACACCTGCTTGGCGATCACCTGCCCTGGCGCATAGTTCAGACTCGACGCCAGCGGACGTGGGCTGTCGCATGAATACACGGTCAGATGGCCGGCCGCCTCGGGATCCACCGCGGTCACGTTCAACATCAGCGCCGACGCCTCGAACGGCACCGGATACGGGCCGAGCGCCCACAGCCTGACGGTCGTGCCGGCCGTCACTCGGTTCACTTCGTCCCAGACCTCGTAGCCCGTGGCGATCTCGCCGGTGCGCGAATCCATCAGGCGCTTCGGGAACGTCACCTGGAGCCCGGTACCCCGCGGTGTGTAGCCGGTGACATCCACGATCAGGTCCGTTGCCACCAAGTTGTAGATGCACACTTTGCCGTCGGCACCGAACCCGGTGAACACCGAGTTCGCGATCACCTCACCGGCGGCGTGGTTCAGACTCGACGCCAACGGTGGCTGGGAACCGCATGGGTACACGGTCAGGAAGCCGGGAGCTTCGGGCGACACCACCGCCACGTTCAACATCACCGACAGCGCATCGGCGGGGACTCCGCCGCGGCCCGCCACCGACACCTCGGTGACGGATCCGGCGGGTCGTTCCCCGATGCCGGCCGACATCCCGTCCCACGTCGCCTCGCCGACGCGCGAGTCCAACAATCGCGCGGGCACCACCGGCACCGGACCAGCCGGCGGCGGAGGCGGCGTCGACGAGATGTCGAGCACCCGGATGTACCCGGAACCGCCGATCGCCAAGCGGCTCCCATCCGCGGAGAGCCCCACCCAATCGTCATGACTCTCGAAGAACTCCCCACGCACCACACCGACGTCCGTCCAACCCGACGGGCCTTCGTCGCGCACCACCGACTCGCCGGGAGAACTGTCGATCGGCCAGTTCTGTCGGTTCCCTGCGTAGACGAGGCGATCCCCGTCGGCGGACAGGGCGACCGACTGGACCGGTCTCCCCTGGCAGCAGTTCTCGCCGCTGTCGTCGACCACGCTCCAGACATCGCCGACGAGATCGAACACCCGCAATCGGCCCCAGGGCCCCACGCCGTACTCGCCGCGCATGCCGACCGCCACGCGGTCGCCTGATCCCGACAGGGCCAGGTCGTCGCCGGCCGCCTCGATGTCGCTCCCCACCTGCGCCCATCCGGCACCGTCCCATTCGACGACACGCACCAACCCCTCGTCCCGGCGTTCGCTGATCGCAATTCGATCGCCCGCGGCGGATATCGCCACCAACCAACCGAAGTCAGCCGCTGGGGTCGCCCCATCGATGTCGGCACCCGCCTGATTCCACGCGACGCCGTCCCAGTCGAACACTCGTACGAGTCCGGTGCTCGAAGACGGACCACCGGTGACACCGACCGCCACGCGATCCCCGGCCGACGAGATCTCCGCCGACCGGCCGAAATCGTGCTCCCCGTCGAGGTCAGCGCCGAGCTGTGCCCATCCGGAACCGTCCCATTCGAGCACCCGGATCCGACCGCCGACGCCGACCGGGACGCCGACGACCAACCGGCCCCCGTCGCCCGACAGCGACTTCACGTACGCCCCGTCGATGTCGGCGCCGAGCTGCAGCCACTCCGCCCCGTCCCAACCGAACACACGCACGAGGGGAACCTGGCCGCCCGGGCCGGCACGCCACGTCTCGACGGCCAGGCGATTCCCGTCGGCAGACATCGCCGCCGCATCGGCGGGAAAGTTCTGCCCGACCTGATCGAAGTACACACCACCCGCGTCCTCGCTCGCAGCGACAGCAGGGTACGACGCGCCCCCGGCCACACCGGGCGGCGAAAGCACCACCGCGGAACCCAGCGCAACGCACGCAACGACCGCCGTCCGCAACGACCTCGAACGATCCCGACGCCGGCGGCGACCCGCAAACCCGACGTTCGCTCGAGCAGACGACATGCCGTCATCCTCGCGTACGCAGGCCGTCCGCCGAGCGCGCCGTGCACACCTGTTGCCCGTCTCCGCCGGCACCGCACGCTGTGGTTCGCGGCGTCTATGGTTCGGGCGTGGCGGCACCGATTCGATATCTGGACGATGGCGACAGCGCTCGGTGGCTCGACCTCGAGTTCCGTGACGGAGACATCGTCATCAGTACCCGTTCCAAGTCGGGCACCACCTGGGTTCAGATGATCTGTGCGCTGCTGATCTTCGACACGCCCGATCTCCCACGACCGCTTCCGAAGCTGTCCCCGTGGCTCGACTGGCTCGTCCTGCCGAAAGACGAGATCTTCGACGATCTCCAGGCGCAAACGCACCGCCGATTCATCAAGACGCACACACCCCTCGACGGACTGCCGCTCGATGATCGAGTCACCTACATCGTCGTCGCCCGACACCCGCTCGACGCCACCGCATCGCTGTATCACCAGATCCTCAACATCAATCGCGAGCGCCTCGCCGAGCTCATCGGAGAACCGGCCGTCGCCCAACCCAGACCTCTGCCGCCGCTCGATGAATGGCTCGCCGACTGGATCGAATCGGAAGAAACCGCACAGGAGGACCTCGACTCGTTCGGCGGGATGTTCCACCACCTGACCGATGCGTGGAGTCGACGAGACGAACCCAACGTCGTGCTCGTGCACTACGCCGACCTACTGCACGACCTCAGCGGTGAGATGAAGCGGATCGCCGGCCTGCTCGGGATCGACGTCACGGACGAGCGAGTCGACGAACTCGCACACGCAGCCACCTTCACATCGATGCAGGCCAACCCCGACGCGCTCGTGCCCGACCCGTCTGCCGTGCTTACCGACAAGAGCCGCTTCTTCCGCTCCGGCCGGTCCGGGGCCGGCAGCGACAGCCTCGACCCCGATGCACTCGCCGCCTACCACGCCCGGGCATCCCGGTCGGCGCCACCCGACCTCCTCGCCTGGCTCCACCGCGGCTGACCGCCGACTCCCTGGCACCGACGGGCGGCGAACGAAACGTCGAAGTCAGCGCAACTGCGCGAGCGCCTGCTCGTGGACATCCAGATCGCCAGGCTCACCGTCGGCCCACGACGGTCCGTACACGATGAGTTCGTCGAACCCCAGCTCGGTCGCACGCTCGGCGGCGTCGAGGAAGCTGCCCACACTCGCCGTCGGGCGTACCCGACCGAAGCCGAGCAACACCGACCGCCGAACGCTCGCCGGGTCGCGGCCCTGCCGCTCACACGCCTCGACGAAGCCCTCGACCTGACGGCCCAGCAGCTGCCAGAACTCGTCGCCCTCGACGTCGGCGGTCCCGGGCCCGCCGTAGGTGTTCCAGGTGTCGGCGTGGGCCGCTGCCAGCGCGAGCGATCGTGGACCGTGGCCGGCGAGGATCAGCTCGGGCCGTTCGACGCCTTCGGGCCGCCCCGTCGTCTGGAGGCCGCGGAACGCCATGACGTCACCCTGCCAGTCGGTCGCACCATCGAGCACCGACAGGTATCCCCGAACCACATCGGCGAACCGAGTCGAGAACTCACCGATGGATTCGCTGACGCCACGATCGGCCTCGGCACAGAACGGCGCCCCCATGCCGACACCGAGCACGAGTCGACCGGCACTGATGTCCTGCACCGTCATCGCCACCCGAGCCAGCGACACCGGGGAACGGAACGCGGCCGAGGCGACGAGCGTTCCCAACATGATCCGATCCGTGACCGCCGCCGCGGCCGCGAGCGTGGTGAACGCCTCACCCAACCACGACCACGGGAACGTCGGATGCGTGAGATGGTCCGCCGTGTACACGACGTCGTACCCCACCTCCTCCGCCCACCGGTACCCACGCGCCTGCGCACTCCAGGGCCCCACGGGCGGCAGGACCAGACCGACACGGCTGAGACTCATCGACGCATCCTGCCATCTCTCCGCAGCGGCGCCGAGGTCCGTGAGCCCCGTCGGCGACGTGGTCGTGGATGTGGCGCATACTCCACTGTCGGCGAGACGTTCCGTCAGCGGTCGCCGGTATTGGCGCCGATCGTCCACGCCGCAACGACCCGAAATCTATCACAGCGTTACATCTCATCAATCCGAGGTAGCGGGTCGATGAGGGCATGTGACGCCGGTCGACGACACCTCCACGCGCGGTGCGGGAACCCGCGTTCACACGGAGGGGCCTGGGCGATGACCGGGGAGGCTCTGCGGTCGCCGCGTCGCTTGCACACGGCCGCCACAGCGTCGAGCCTGGCCTGCAAGTCCTACTGCGCGGTCGCGATGTCGACCGCGCTGGCACACGGCTCAGGGCTGCTCGGCGACTACGGCTTGATACTTCTGTCGTTGGCGGCGCCGGTCGCCATCGCCGTCGGCATCCGTCGAAACCACCCGCCGGCGCGAGCGCCATGGATCCTGCTGATCATGGCGATCGTTTCCTGGAGCATCTCCGGCCTCGTCGACACCTCGACCGGCGCCCTGGGCGACCTGAGCACCGGACGATCCCTCCTTCCCGATGCCTTCGCTCTGCTCGGGTATGCGCTGTTCGCTGTTTCCCTGGTCAAGATGCTGCGCGCGCAGGGCGAGGCGACACGCTCACTGCTGCTCGACGGTGCGATCCTGGCGCTGTCCTTGATGCTCATCTGCTGGGTGACCCTCATCTCTCCGGTGCTGCATCGCCTCGATGCCGCCGGCACCGCGAAGCTCTCGATCGTCATCTATGTCCCGATCTCCGCACTCCTCGTGATCATCGCCGCCCGTCTGGCCTTCGGAACGGCGACTCCCGGCCTCTCCCAACGGCTGCTGCTGGCCGCGATGGTCATGCTGCAGATCGGCGACGCGGCGCTGGTGCCGCTCGAGGCAGGATTCGTCGGCGATCTGCCCAGCCACCTGTTCGAGATGCCCTACGCGCTCGCCTACGCCCTCGTCAGTACCGCGGCGTTGCACCCGAGCATGGCCGACGCCGTCCGCCCCGGCACCGCCGGTCCGCGAACGGATCGGCGTCGGCTCGCCCTGCTCGCGGTGGCGCTGGTGACCCCGGCCTTCATGCTGCTCGTCTGGTCACCGCGCTCGCGACTCGAACGAGTCGTCGTCGGACTGCTCGCCCTCGGACTGGCGGCGTCGGCGATCGTGCGAGTCGTCTGGGCCGCCCGCGTCCAAGCCAACGTCGAGGTCCGCCTCGAACGTGAAGCGACCACCGACAGGCTGACAGGCCTCGCCAATCGCCCCGCGATCCACGACCTCGTCAACCGGCACCTGGCCGACGCACCGAACGAGCACGACCAGCTCGCTCTGCTCTTCGTCGACCTCGATCGATTCAAGCTGGTCAACGACTCCTA
>CAXAWD010000297.1:0-5328 GCA_963972325.1 uncultured Acidimicrobiaceae bacterium | reverse complement strand
GGGGTCGGTCGGCACGTCCACGTCGCCCCCGCCGTTGTCGGTGGTGGCATCGACGTCGTAGCCGCCCGTGCTGTCACCGGCACCGTCGGTGTCGGACGGGGGCAGTTGGATGTCGATCGAGCCGTTGTCGGTGGTGGCGACCGCCGAGTCGGGCACGTCGTCGAACGACAGCTGCACGCGGCCGTTGTCGGTGTGCGCGTCGACCGTCGACGGGCCGAGGCCGTCGGCGCGGATCGCTCCGTTGTCCGAGTCGATGCGGACGTCGCCGGTGAGCCCGTACACCTCCACGCGGCCGTTGTCGGTCGCGACGTCGATGTCGAACGAAGCGGGTACCTCGACGACGAAGCCCACCGAACAGTGTTCGAACCAACCTTCGTCGCACTCGCCCCGGAGCACGAGCCGGTCGCCGACCACGTCGATCGACGCGTCGGCATCGCCCTCGTCGTGCGCTCGGATCACGGAATCGACCGTGATCTCGTCGGCGGCGCCGTTGTCGGCAGCGCGGACCTCGATCGTGCCGTTCTCCGTCGTGACGTCGAGCGCCCGGAGATCGCCGACCTCGATCGTGTCGGTGTTGACACGACGGGTGGCGTCCGTGTCGAGGTTGACGGTGACACCGCACCCGGCGACCGCCACCGTGGCGACGGCGGCGAACAGCAGGGTCGGCAGTGGGGTCGACAAGGCGATGGACATGGTCCCAGCGTGACGATTCGCCCTCCGCTCCACGATGGAGCGACCTGGCGTCCGGCTGGTGGGGAGAACCCCACCACGATGTGGTGCTCGACCGGCCACAATGGGCGCATGATCGGTGGAGTCTCGAAGGTCCGTCACGCGATGGTCGGTGCAGCGATCGGCGGCACCACGCTGCTGGCGGGCACCGGGGTCATCGGTGGTGGTTCGTACCCCGAGCGGTTCGATGCCAAGACGGTCGTGGTCGCCCCGGTCGGCGACGGGCTCCGGATCACCGAGTACGTCGACATCGACTTCGGCACCGCCGACCGACACGGCTACGAACGGGTGATCCCCAACGACTTCGGCGTGCCGACCGACGTCGAGGCGACCTCACCCGACGCCGACGCCGGCATCGGGCTGACCGACCTGGTCGGGTCCACACGCATCCGCCTGGGTGACCCCGACACCACGTTCTCGGGCCAACACCGTTACGAGCTGTCGTACACGCTGCCCGACGCCCACTTCGATTCGGTCGGTTTCGACCTCGACGTCGTCGCGGCGAAAGGCGGCGCCTTCCCCGGCGACAACGAGACCGAACGGTTCGAGGTGGTCGTCACCGGCTTCGTGCTCGACGACACGTTCTGCGACATCGGCGGTGTCGGCGCGACCGGCGGGTGCGAGCTGGTGCCGACCGACGACACGGGGACGTACCGGGCGGTGATCGAACCGCTCGAGGAGAACGTCGGGTTGTCGATCGGCGGCGCGATCGTCGAGTTCACCGACCCGGTCGACGTCGACACGCCGCCGATCCCCGAACGTCGTGAGGATCCGAACCGTGCGCCGCTGGCCCTCGGCGTGGCGGCGCTCGGAGCCGCCGGCGCCGTGCCGGTGTACCTGCGGGCACGGCGCCGCGGCCGCAACGAGGTGTTCGCCGGTGGTGCGGCCGACGCCGCGTACGGCGACCTGCCGGCGCCCCGCCTCGACGGGTCGGTCGCTCCCGCGCCACCGGTCCGCCTCGTCACCGACGACGACATGTCCGATCTCGCCACCATCGAGTTCGTGCCGCCCAAGGGCATCGACCCGTGGGAGGCGGCGGTGCTCCTGACCGAGAAGGTCGACAACGACTCGGTCGAGGCCTGGATCTCCGGTCTGGTCGCGAAGAAGGCGATCAACATCGAGGAGAAGGGCGACGAGCTCTCGATCTCGTCAGGTGGCACCCGCAAGGACCTCGACGAGTTCGACGCGAAGCTGCTCGACAGGATCCTCGACATCGACGACCCGTACACGACCGGCACCTACGACCCGAAGTTCGCGTCGGCGTGGAAGGCGATCCGGACGGCCCAGGAGGAGCGCATCGCGTCGAGCGGGTGGTGGAAGCATCTGCCGCCCGGGGCCGGGTTCCGGCCCAAGGGCAGCGGGTCGCCGTTCGGGTTGATCATGATCGGCGTGTTCGTGTTGATCTGGTCGGGTTCGGCGGCGTCGGCGTTCTTCGGGGCGTTCCGGTCGCTGTTCCCCGCCCTTGCGCTGGGTCTGCTGCTGCCGGCCGTGGTCGCGTACTTCGTGTACCGGGCGTTGCTGCCGGCGCGTAGCGCCCAGGGGTCGGCGCTCGCGCTGCGGGCCGAGTCGTTCCGCCGGTTCCTGCACGCGAGCGAGGGCAAACACGTCGAGTGGGCGTGGACGCACCGCGTGCTGCGCGAGTACAGCGCGTGGGCGGTTGCCCTGGGCGAGGCCGATGCCTGGTCGAAGGCGCTCGAGAAGGCCAACGTGCCCGAGCGGGCCCGCTCGGTCGCCGGGCCGGTGATCATCGTGCACAGCCGCGGGTCGTCGATGCGCGACACGCGCACGGCGCCGTCGTCGAGCGGTGGCGGTGGCGGTTTCAGCGGTGGTGGTGGCGTCGGTGGCGGAGGCGGCGGAGGCAGCTCCGGCTCCTGGTGACGCTGCGGCCCCGGCCGAGTTCGTGCCGTTGCGTGGACGTGTCGCGCTCGTGGGACCGGGAGTCCTGAGGCCGCGACCCGGCCTGGGTACCTCGCGGAAGGGTCGAGGGCGTGTCGTGTTTGTGGGACTGCTGGTCCTGGATTCGCGACGCGGTTGTCGGGGGCGGGCCGGCGAGATGAGGTCGTGGATGTGAACGTGGGCGTTTCGCGTTTGTGGGGCTCCGGGTCCTGGATTCGCGACACGGCGTGGGTGGGCGCTGGTGGTCGGCGAGGTGTGTCGCGTTTGTGGGGCTCCGGGTCCTGGATTCGCGACGCGGCGTGGGTGGGCGCTGGTGGTCGGCGAGGTGCGTCGCGTTTGTGGGGCTCCGGGTCCTGAGTTCGCGACGTGGTTGTCGGGGGCGGGCCGGCGAGGTGAGGTCGTGGATGTGGTCGAGGGCGTGTCGCGTTTGTGGGGCTCCGGGTCCTGGAATCGCGACACGGCGTGGGTTGGCGTGGGTGGGCGTGCCGGGTCGATCGGGGAATCGGCGGCCTGGTAGCACTGCGGCATGGACATCGGTGCGGTCATTCCCCACAACGAGATCGGCAACGACCCGGGTGCGATCAAGGCGTACGCACAGGGGGCCGAAGAACTCGGCGTCACCCACCTGTTGATCTACGACCACGTGGTCGGCGTCGACCGCAATCGGCCGGGCGGGTTCGAGGGCCCGTACGACTCGAACACGGCGTTCCACGAACCGATGGTGCTGTTCGGTTTCCTCGCGGCATGCACCGAGCGGGTCGACCTGGTCACCGCGATCGTGATCCTCCCGCAGCGCCAGACCGTCCTCGCCGCGAAGCAGGCGGCCGAGGTGGCGATCTTGTCGGGCAACCGGTTGAAGTTGGGGATCGGGGTCGGCTGGAACACGCTCGAGTACGACGCGCTCAACGAGGAGTTCGGGAACCGTGGCAGACGACAGGAGGAGCAGGTCGACCTGATGCGTCGACTGTGGACCGAAGACGTGTTCAGCTACGACGGCGAGTTCCACTCGTTCGAACACGCGAGCATCCTGCCGCGCCCGACGGCGTCGATCCCGATCCTGTTCGGCGGGTCGGCGCCGGCGCTGCTCGACCGATGCGCCCGGCTCGGCGACGGGTGGCTCCCACTCGGTAGTCCCAACGACAAGTCGGCCGGTCGCATCGCCGATATGCGACGTGTCCGTGAGTCCGCCGGCAAGTCGTGGGACGGCTTCGAGATCCGGGCGCAGGCCCAGTACGCCGGAGGTGACCCCGATCGCTGGCGCACCCACGCGCAGAAGTGGGCCGATCTCGGGGCGACGCACATCGCGATCGCGACGCACAACGCCGGCACCACCGACGTCGACGGTCACCTCGCCCGCATCGCCGAGTACCAGGCCGCGATCGCCGACGTCGCCTGACGTCGGGCGCACCGCCGGATCCGTGGGCGGACCGGGGAGTCTCGGCCGGACGGCAGTGCACTGCCCGGTGTCGGCACGGCGTCGCGACGCCGCCCTGGCGCTGTCACGGTGGATACCTCCGGCGCGTCGGCGAGCCCGGCGATGATCGCCGGTGTCGCTCGAGCCTGCGGAGCCGATCGGGGCCGTTCCCGTCGATCGGTGCAGGTCCGACAGGGGGTGTCGCGCTCGTCGGCGTGGGAGTCCCAGGATCGCGCCGCGGCGCGCTCGTGAACGACCGTGGCCGCGGCTGACGGCCGGGCCGATTCGCGGCAGCCGGACCCGGGGCGCGAGACCCGACGGTCGGTCGCGTGCCGGGGAAGCGGCGGGTCGTTCTGCTCTGGCGCCGAGTGGGCGGCAGGCGCACGATCGGGGTATGAGCAACACCATCCACCACTGGGAGGTGCGTCTCGAACTGATCGAGGACGCCGATCACTGCGAAGTGACGGCGCATCTCGATGCCGGTGACCGCAGCCTTGCGGGCGTCGGTCGGTCACGGCGGACCCCCGCCGATCCGACCGTTCCGCAGATCGGCGAGGAACTGGCCACAGCTCGAGCGCTGCACGATCTCGCCCACCATCTGAGCCAGGACGCCTGGTCAACCATCGAGAACTTCACGGCCGAGCGCTAGCCCGAGAGGCCGGTCGCCCGGGGTGCGATCTCAGGCTGCCCGGAACAGGCCGGGTTCGACCTCGGTCGCTTCGCCGCGCACCAGCATCCGTTGCACGTGCATGGCCGCGCAGCGTCGTTCGACGCTGTCGGCGAACACGTGCTGCACGTGTGGCCGGTACACGAATCGGTGGGCGACCATGTCGTCGATCGAGCGCGGCTCGGCGAGGACGCCGAGCATCTGTTCGTGCCGCCGGGGGATCACGGCCCGGAATCCGTCGAGCAGTTCGAGGAACCGTTCGCGCCCCTCGATCACGCCCTTGTGGTGGAACGTGACGTAGTAGTCGGCGTGTTCGTGACGGACCTGTTCGAGTGACGCCTCGAACTGCTCGAGGTCGCTCCACACGTCGCCGTAGTACGGGCCGAACCCGGTGAGATCGATGTCGGAGAGGAAGAACACCCCGCCGCTGATCCGGAACCCGCTGTGACCGCGGGTGTGGCCGGGCAGGTGCACCGCCTCGACCTGGGTGCGTCCGAGGTCCCACACGTGGCCGTCGACGAACCCTTCGGCGTCGGGCCGCGGCGTGTAGTTGAACTCCTCGAGGATCTCGCGTGAGAACGCCTCACGGGTGTCGCCGGTGAGGCCGTAGACGTCCATCAGC
>CAXAWD010000296.1:0-5338 GCA_963972325.1 uncultured Acidimicrobiaceae bacterium | reverse complement strand
CCCTTCGATCGTCGAGGCGATCTGTGCGAACCCCATGTAGGCGGCCCAGGTACCCATGCCGCCGAGGCTGTTGAAGTCGAGGGCCTCCTGGTCGATGTCGTTGGCGTCGAGCGCCGCGCGATACTCGTCCCACGGTGCCGTGGAAATGTCCGGGTACATACCGGCGATGATGTTGCCGTTGGTCACCTCTTCGGCGCCCTTGGCCGAAATGGCGTTCAGGTTGCCCTGGTTGCCGTACTGCTTGACGTCGGTCTCGGCCTGTTGCAGCGCCGTGTTCCACGTGAGGAACGGGGTCTCCGACATCACGACCACGATGCAGTCGGCGTCGGTGGTGGCCTGGGCCACCTCGGCGGAATAGTCCTGTGCGATGGTCGGCGTGATGACGACGTTGCCGAACGTTCGACCGTAGGCGGTCATGGCGTTCTCCATCGGCGCCCGGAAGATCGCGTCGGCACCCTCGGCGATGACGGCGTTGATGTTCTCGCAGCCGTCTTCCACCGCACGCTTGACCTCACCCACCGAGTACATCGGCTGGTTGCCGATGGGGAACGAGTGCGGATCGCTGAGCTCCGACGGTGAGATCGCGCAGCAGTTCCCGAACCAGGTCATGTCGGACTCGGCGATCACCGGGACGATGGCCTCGGCGAAGTAGGTGAAGGACCCGACGATCGAGACGACGCCTTCCTCGACGGCCTCGCGGGCACACGAGGCCGCGACCGCGGCGTCGAACTGTTCATCGCAGACCGTGACCTCGATCGGCCGGCCGTTGATGCCGCCGTTGTCGTTGATGTAGTCGGCAGCAAGTTCGGCGGTGACCGCGATGTTCTCGTACGTCGGGCCGTTGGCGTTGAGCGTCGTGACGCTCATCAACTTGATCGGCTCGCCGTCGGCAGCGTCCGTCGAGTCGGCGGAACCCTCGTCGTCGGTCGACGTGTCGTCGGCGGTCGTGTCGGCCTCGTCGGCGGTCGACGTGTCGTCGGCGGTTCCGCCGCCGTCGTCGTCACCCCCACACGCCATCGCGGTCAGGCTCAGCACTGTCACCAGCGCGACGGACTTGATACGGGTACCCATGTTTCCCCCTTGGAGTGGTTCGTCGCGAGCACCCCCCGGCGCCCGTCGAATCGTCACAATACACACCCTCGGCTCGGATTGCATCATCGCCTGAATGCGGGTTAAGGTGCCACGCACGCCGGGGGATGGCGTGACGCGTGCGCTGGGCGCGTGCCATCGAGGGGAGGACCGAGACGGTGAACGAAGTCATCAGATTTGCGTTGCTGGGGTGCGGCATCGGCGCGCTCTACGCATTCGCATCGCAGGGCCTGATCGTCATCTTCCGTGGCACCGGCGTCCTCAACTTCTCCCTCGGGGCCACCGCCATCGCCGGGGTGTTCCTCCAGTACGAGCTGCAATACGAGCACGGCCACAACTTCTGGGTCGCCTCGCTCTTCGGGGTCGCACTGTCGGCGCTGCTCGGAGCCCTCACCCACTGGGTCGTCCTGCGACCGCTCCACCGCAAACGAGCGAGCACGCTCGTGCAGTTGGTCGCCACGCTCGGCGTCCTCATCACCGTGCAAGCCGGTGTCGTCATCCGATACGGCTCCAAACCGCGCCAGGTTCCGAGCCAGCTCCCGACCGACCGCCTCACCCTCTATGGCGACGTGAGCATCAACGCCGACCGCCTGATCCTCCTCGGGATCGGCTGTCTCTCGGCGTTCGCGCTCTGGCTGCTGTACCGCTCGTCGCAGTTCGGGATCCAGACCGAGGCGGTCTCCGAGAGCGAGCGGTCGGCTGCAGCCGTGGGCATCTCGCCCAACCGGATCGCCGTGCTCAACTGGTCGCTCGGCTCGGCGATCGCCTGCATCGGCGGCATCCTCGTGGTGCCGGTCATGACCCTGCAGGTGACGGCGATGACCAGCCTCGTGTTGGCCGCCCTCGCCGCCGCGTTGGCCGCCGACTTCAAGTCGTTCCCGATCGCCACCGCGACCGGGTACCTGCTCGGCATGGGCCAGGCGCTGATCGGACGCTTCTGGGATCAGCAGGGCGTCGGGCAGTCGCTGCCGTTCCTGCTGATCATCATGTTGCTCGTCATCCGCGGGCGGTCGATCCCCACCCGCGACCACTTCCTCCGCCGGCTGCCCGCGGTCGGCAACGGCCGGATGTCGTGGGACTGGACGGTCTTCCTCTGTGGCGCCGTCGTGTTCCTCATGCTCACCAAGGACACCAAGTGGATCGATGCCCTCACGGTCTCGTTGTGCGCGTCGATCGTGCTGCTGTCGATCGTGGTCGTCACCGGCTATGCCGGGCAGTTGTCGTTGGCGCAGTACGCGATGGCCGGCTTCGGCGCCTGGGTGGCCGGCCGGCTCGTCGCTGCGTACCAGGTCCCGTTCCTGGTCGCACTCGTCGCCGGCGTCGCCGCCGCCGTCCCGCTGGGTCTGGTGTTCGCGCTGCCCGCCGTGCGCACCCGAGGGATCAACCTGGCGATCGTCACGCTCGGCCTGGGCGCCGCCATCGAACTGATGCTGTTCAACAACGGCGACTTCACCGGCGGCGTGCGTGGCACGCCGGTCGGGAACCCGAGCCTCTTCGGATTCGAGATCAGCTCGATCCGGCACCCCGAGCGCTACGGCATCTTCGTCCTCTCGATGGCGCTGCTCGCCGTGGTGGTCGTCGCCAACGTGCGCCGTGGCCGGAGCGGACGGCGGCTCATCGCCGTCCGCACCAACGAACGTGCCGCGGCAGCGCTCGGCATCAACGTGGTCGCGGCCAAGCTGTTCGCGTTCGCGCTCGCATCGGCCATCGCCGCGCTCGGCGGCATCCTGCTGGCATTCCGGCTGACCTCGGTCAGCTATCAATCGTTCACGAACTTCACGTCGATCACCTACGCCGGACTGGCTCTGGTGGGCGGCGTCGGCTACCTGCTCGGCGCGTTCGTCGGCGCCATGATGGCGACCGCCGGCTTCAACCAGGAGGTGCTGGAGTCCACGTGGGGCGACGTCGGCGGTTACCTCCAACTCATCACCGGCATCGCCATCCTCCTGGTCGTGCTGTACAACCCCGACGGCGTGGCCGCCGAGTGGGTCAGAACGTTCCGGCACCTGAAGCGCACGAAGAAGTTCGGTGAGTCGTACTTCATCAAGCTGTCCGACGTCTCCGAACCGTTCGACGAAGCGCACCACCAGCAGGTCGCCCCGAAGACGCTGCGGGTCGACGACCTCTCGGTCCGGTACGGTGCCGTCGCCGCGGTCGACCGCGTGAACTTCACGCTCGAGCCGGGCAGCGTGACCGGCCTGATCGGGCCGAACGGCGCCGGCAAGACCTCGCTGATCGATGCGCTCACCGGCTTCACCGCATCCAGCGGCACGGTCACGATCGGCGACCAGGACATCTCGAACGCCGCGGCCGCCGCTCGCGTCAGGGCCGGGATGGCCCGCTCGTTCCAGTCGCTCGAGCTGTTCGAAGACACGACCGTGTTCGAGAATCTCAGCGTCGCCGCAGACCCGAACGACCTCGGGTCCTATCTCCGCGACCTCGTGTGGCCGGTGATCCCGAAGTTCGGGCCGGAGGTCGTCCGCGCCGTGGAGGAGTTCGACCTCGACGAAGACCTCCATCGCGAGGTCAGCGACCTGTCGTACGGCAAGCGGCGCCTGCTCGCCATCGCCCGAGCCGTCGCCATGCACCCGAGCGTGCTCCTGCTCGACGAACCCGCCGCCGGGCTGAGTTCGGTCGAGAGCACCGAGTTGGCCGCCGTCGTCCGACGGCTGGCCGACGAATGGGGCATGGCGATCCTCGTGGTCGAACACGACATGAACTTCGTGATGAACGTGTGCGACCGGGTGGTCGTCATCGACTTCGGCCACAAGATCGCCGACGGCACGCCGGCCGAGGTCCGCAACGACCCGAAGGTGATCGCCGCCTACCTCGGCGATGCGTCCGACGACGAACTCGACATTCGACCGAGCGATCACCGGTCACCGGCCGGGGTCGCAGGAGGAAGCTGAGCGATGAACGACCGCTCCCCCATTGCCGACGCGAGCCCCTATGCCGTTCGCGACACTCCGAACCTGCTCGAAACCCGCATGCTGAAAGCCGGCTATCTCGGACGTGAGGTCGTCTCCGGCGTGAACATCACCGTGGGCGAGGGTGAGGTGGTCGCGTTGCTGGGCCCGAACGGGGCCGGCAAGACCACCACCCTGCTGACCGTCGCCGGACAGCTCGCACCCGTCGACGGCATCGTGATGTTCAGCAACGTGCCCACCTTCACGCCGATGTACCAGCGCGTGCGCCAAGGCGTCGGGCTGGTCACCGAAGAGCGGCTGATCTTCACCAAGATGTCGACGCGCGACAACCTGCGGATCGGCGACGGCGACGTCGACCGAGCGCTCGCCCTGTTCCCCGAACTCGAAGCGCGGCTCGACGTGCGCGCCGGCATGCTCTCCGGCGGCGAGCAGCAGATGGTCGCACTCTCGCGGGCACTCAGCCGCAACCCGAAGATCCTGTTGGCCGACGAACTCTCCCTCGGTCTCGCTCCGATGATCGTCGACCGTCTCCTCGGAGCGGTTCGGCAGGCCGCCGACGAACAGGGCATCGGCGCCCTGATCGTCGAACAGCACGCCCGCAAGGCACTCCGGCACAGCGACCGCATGTACCTGATGTCGCGCGGTCAGATCCGCATGGAGATGACCTCGGCCGAAGGTCTCGCCCGTCTGGACGAGATCGAGGACGCCTACCTCGCCGGCACCTCGGAGACCGAAGAAGACCACATCGAACGCAAGCGCCGCAAGGACATCCGTCGGGCCTGGGGCCGCCAGCGGGTGCGCGAGCGCGAACTGCGCCGGCTCACCGGCACCCAGGTCTCGCGGCGACGCACGTCCGAAGACGACGAACTCCTCGATCGCGAACAACGACGCCGCGAATGGCAGATCCGCGTGCGCCGGGGCCGCAAGTACTGAACAGCACCGACGAACCACCAACCACGACCTTCACGACCAGCACCACCAGCACCACCAGCACCACCAGCACCACCAGCACCACCAGGGGGACCACCAGCATGGCTTATCGCACCGCCGAGCTACCGCCCGTCGACATCGACGAGTTCGCTCACATCCCGTTCTTGGAACGCATGAAACTGCTTCAACTCCACTGGGTGGAAGCGGGATTCGGCACGCCGCGACAGAGCGCCATGTTCTACGTGTGGAAGATCTTCTTCTACGCGCTGTTCGGGCTGATCGTCGCCGGAGCGTTCACCGCCGGGCTCGAGTTCAACGACATCGGCGGATGGTGGGACGAACCGATCCTGTATCAGAAGCTCATGATCTGGACGGTGCTGCTCGAGATCCTC
>CAXAWD010000295.1:0-5340 GCA_963972325.1 uncultured Acidimicrobiaceae bacterium | reverse complement strand
GCAACGACGCGATCGAGTACATGTTCACGCATCCGTGGCACGAGTTGCAGCTGATCCCGCTGAAGCTGATCCATCTCAATCGGGGTGACTCGTATGCGCTCGACTGGGTCAACGACGCGCCTCGCGAGGCGCCGATCGCCCCGATCAACGTCGAACGGATCGGTGTGCTCGCCGACATCGGCTACTTCGGGTTGCTGGCCCTGTTCGTGGTCGGCTCGATCGTGCTCGGCCGCCGATTCTGGGGCACGCGCATCGGGCGGGTGTTCGCGGCCTCGTTCTTCACGGCCCTGTTCCTGTACGGATTCCTGTACTACGGCAACTACCGGTACCGCCTGGCGTACGAACCGCTGATGGTCCTGGTGGCGGCCACGTTCCTCACCCGCGTCTGGTCGGCCAGACGGGTGTTGTCGGCCCCCGGCGAGATGAACCTTGCCGAAACGACCTGCGCGACGCCGTCGGCGCAGGTACCGTCGGTGACGTGAACTCGGACTACCTGCTGCTCGAACGTCCCGCCTGGCGCGGCGTGCTGCACAGTTGGGCGTTCTTCGCGTCGATTCCCGCCGGTGTGTTGCTGATCGTGTTCGCCGGCGGCGCAGCCGGTCGCACCGCGGCGTCGATCTACACCGCCACGCTGCTGCTCGTGTTCGGCACCTCGGCGTCGTATCACCGGCTCGCCCAGTCGCTGCGGGCCCGCCGCATCATGCAGCGACTCGACCATTCGATGATCTACCTGCTGATCGCTGGCACGTACGCGCCGTTGTGCCTGGTGGCGCTCCCGTGGGCGTGGGGGATCCCGCTGCTGGCGACCGTTGCGGCCATTGGCATCACCGGCATCGTCATCAAACTGGCCCCGATCCAGCGGTTGCAGGGGCTCGGCTACGCGCTCTACCCGATCATGGGCTGGGCAGCGGTCGCTGCGGCGCCCGCGCTGGTCAGCTCGCTGACCGCCACGCAGCTCGCGCTCATCGTCGGTGGCGGCATCGCCTACACGGTCGGTTTCCCGGTGCTGCTGCTCAAGCGGCCCGACCCGTGGCCGCGGTCGTTCGGCTACCACGAGGTGTGGCACGGCTTCACGGTGCTGGCAGCGGTGTTGCACTTCGGCGCCGTCGCCAGCGTCGTCGCCTGAGTCGGCCCGGGTGACCCGCTTCGATCGTTACGTCGCCGTCGACTGGAGCGCCGCCGCACGCCCGACCACCGGCGCCGACTCGATCTGGGTCGCGGTTCTCGATGGAGATGCCGAGGGCGCTGAACTCACCAACCCGGCGACCCGTGCGGCGGCGGCTGACCTGTTGGGCGAGGTGCACACCCCCGACCGGCGCACGCTGCTGGTCGTCGACGCCTCCCTCGGGTATCCGGCCGGTACCGCCGCCTGGTTCGGGCTCGATGGCCGCCCGCCGTGGCGGGCGATGTGGCGTACGGTGTCCGACCTGCTGGTCGATGGCGCCGACAACCGCAACAACCGGTTCGAGGTCGCCGACTCGCTCAACCGGCTGGGTGGCGGGCCGGGACCGTTCTGGGGCCGCCCGGCCGGCCGGGCGCTCGCCGATCTGACGGCGACGAAGCCGCCGTCGCTGCCGCTCGACGAGTTCCGGTGCTGTGAACGAGCTCTCCGCGATCGAGGGTTCCGGCCCGCCAGCGGGTGGCAGCTGCTCGGCGCGGGAAGCGTCGGGAGCCAGACCCTCACGGTCCTGCCGGTACTCGACCGGCTGGTCGCCGACGGCGGCGTCCAGGTCTGGCCGTTCACCACCGGTCCGTCACCGCGGCCGCTGCGGTCGGGGGAGATGCTGATCGCCGAAACGTGGCCGACGATGTTCGCCGTCGACGTGCCGCTCGGCACCGTTCGAGACGCCGCCCAGGTCGCCGCGGTCGCCGTTGCGCTGCGATCGGCCGACCGGGCCGACGATCTCGACGAATGGTTCGCGATCGACCTGGGAGGCGCCCCACCGACCGGTGTGGTCGACGAGGAGGGTTGGGTGCTCGGCCCGACGTCCGCCGTGGGTCCACCGGCGCGAGACTGCGGCAGCGGGCGCTGAACACTCCGGACGTCTTAATGAATCACACTCACCGATCCATCACCCGTCGTCGCGCTCCCATCGGCGCCGTCATCGTGGCGACGCTCCTGTCGGCCGCGTGCAGCGGTGGTGACGACGCCGCTCCGAGCACGACGGCCGACCCGACCACGACCGCGTCGACGACCATCTCGACGACGACCACATCGACGTCGTCGTCGACCACGGCACCGACATCCACCACGACCGGTGCGACGACCACGACGGTGCCGCCGGTCCCGCGTCAACCGCTGACCGGCACACCACTCGCTGACGGGGAGGAGGCGATCGGTCGCCCGGCCCTGGCGGTCAAGATCGACAACCAGCTCGCCGCCCGTCGAAGCCATCGCGGACTCGGCGTCGTCGACATCGTGTTCGAGGAGATCGTCGAGGGCGACATCACGCGCTTCGCCGCTGTGTTCCACAGCCAGGGTTCCGAGCAGGTCGGGCCGATCCGATCGGGACGGTCGCAGGACGTCGACCTGCTCACGTCGTTCGACCACCCGCTGTTCGCCTGGAGCGGCGGGAACCCCGGGGTCGAGCGGTTGATCGCCGAGTCGGCGTTGACCGACCTGAACTGGCAGGAGGGTGGTCAGGGGTACTACCGGGGCCCCGGTTCAGCCCCGCACAACCTCTACAACGACACCGAGACGCTGTGGTCACAGACGCCGGACGATCTCGTCGGTGCCGCGCCTCCTCAGCAGTTCGTCTACGTGTCACCGTCGAAGGGCTTCCGAGGCGACCCCGTTTCGTCGTTCGACCTGACGATGGGCGGTATCGACATCGAATGGACCTGGGACGACGAATCGTCCCGATTCCTCCGTTCGCAGGAGGGTGCCCCGCACGACGACGTGCTGCACGGCCGGATCGGGGCCACGAACGTGGTCGTGCTGGTCGTCGAATACCGTCCGAGCCAGATCGACGCCCGCAGCCCCGAGGCTCAGACGGTCGGCAACGGCCCCGCCTACGTGTTCAGCGACGGTGCCGTGCTCCGAGCCCGGTGGGTGCGTGACGACAATACCCAACCGATCCGACTGCTCAACGAGAACGGCAAGCGCTTCGGGTTGACGCCGGGCAACACCTGGATCGAACTCGCCGAAGCGGTTGCATCGGACGACGTCGCCGAACCCGACGTGGCCTTGGTGGTGCACCCGGCGGACTGACGCCGGGTGCTCGACCGACGGAGGTGTCAGGCGTCGACGGTCCAGGTGCCGTTGCTGCGCAACAGTGCTTCGAGGTCGCCGGGGCCCTTGGATTCGGACGCGGCGGCCAGCTGGGCGCCGACCGAACTCGCGAACTCGGGTCGCTCGACCTCCCGGAACACGCCGAACGGCGTGGGGGAGTGATCGTCGCTGTTGAGCCGGGCGAGCGCGAACGCCAACGAGGGGTACGGGTGATGGATGTCGTGCACCAGGATGCGCTCGATGCCCACGTCGGCCACATCGACGAGCCGGAGGTGGCCGTCGTCGGCCATCATCACGCCGCGACGGTTGTCCTCGCCGAACAGGATCGGCTCGCCGTGCACGAGGTCGATCATCATCTCGTCGCGCACGCTGCGCTTGGTGATGTCGTTGAACTGGCCGTCGTTGAACACGTTGCAGTTCTGATAGATCTCGACGAACGAGGCGCCCTGGTGATCGTGGGCGGCCCGGAACGTCTCCATCATGTGCTTGCGGTCGAGGTCGTGGGTGCGGGCCACGAACGTGGCCTCGGCGCCGAGCGCGACCGACAGCGGGTTGAACGGCTGGTCGATCGAGCCGAACGGTGTCGACTTGGTGACCTTGCCGACCTCGCTGGTGGGCGAGTACTGGCCCTTGGTGAGCCCGTAGATCCGGTTGTTGAACATCAGGATCGTCAGGTTCACGTTGCGGCGCAACGCGTGGATCAGGTGGTTGCCACCGATGGACAGCCCGTCACCGTCGCCGGTGATCACCCACACGTCGAGGTCGGGGCGGGCCACGGCCACACCGGTGGCGATCGCCGGTGCACGGCCGTGGATCGAGTGCATGCCGTAGGTGTTCATGTAGTACGGGAACCGGCTCGAACAGCCGATGCCCGACACGAACACCGTGTTGTGCGGGGCGACACCCAGGTCGGGCATCAGTTGCTGCACCGCCTGGAGGATGCCGTAGTCGCCGCAACCGGGGCACCAGCGGACCTCCTGGTCGCTGGCCCAGTCTTTCTTGGTGGTGAGGGTGACCGCTGCGTCGCTCATGATGTTGCTCCTCCCTGGCGGGCGTCGTCGATGGCGGCTTCGATCTCCCGAGCCGTGAACGGGAGGCCGGCGACCTTGCCGACCGAGATGGCATCGATCAGGTACTTGCCACGGATGATGTGGCACAGCTGCCCGTTGTTCAATTCGGGCACGATCACCGTGTCGTACCGTTTGAGTTTCTCGCCCAGGTCGTGCGGCAGCGGGTTGATGTTGGTGAGGTGGATCCAGGCGATCTTGTGACCGTTGCGGCGTTGCCGCTGCATCGCCGAGTCGATCGCGGCCCAGGTGGACCCCCATCCGAGCAGGCAGATGTCGGCGTCGGGGTCGCCGTGGATCTCGAGCTCGACGTAGTCGTCGGCGACCTTGTCGACCTTGGCCTGGCGCAACGCGGTCATCTTGGCGTGGTTCTCGGGCCCGTAGTTGATGTTGCCGGACCCGTCGAGCTTCTCGATGCCGCCGACCCGGTGCATGAGATCGGGTGTGCCGGGGATGGCCCACGGACGAGCGAGGTTGTCGTCACGCAGGTACGGCCAGAACTCGGGTTCGCCATCGGCATCGGTGTGGTTGAGTTCGGTCGCGAACGGCACGGAGATGTCGGGCAGCGTGGAGACGTCGGGCAACAGCCACGGCTCGGTGCCGTTGGCGACGTAGCCGTCGCTGAGCAGGATCACCGGCGTGCGGTACTTGAGGGCGATCCGGGCGGCCTCGATCGCGGCGTAGAAGCACTGGGCCGGGCTGTGGCTGGCCACGATCGGCAGCGGCGATTCGCCGTGCCGGCCGTACATCGCGAGGTTGAGGTCGGACGCCTCGGTCTTGGTGGGCAGCCCGGTGGACGGGCCGCCGCGCTGGATGTCGATGATGACCAACGGCAGCTCGATCGCGATGGCGAGCGAGATGGTTTCGCTCTTGAGCGCCACACCCGGGCCCGACGTGGTGGTGACGCCGAGGTGGCCGCTGAAGGCGGCGCCGAGTGCGACGCCGACGGCGGCGATCTCGTCTTCGGCCTGCACCGTGCGAACGCCGAAGTGCTTGTGCTTGGAGAGCTCGTGGAGGATGTCGCTGGCCGGGGTGATCGGG
>CAXAWD010000294.1:0-5369 GCA_963972325.1 uncultured Acidimicrobiaceae bacterium | reverse complement strand
CCATCAGGAGCGTGCAGCTCGTCCGGCTCACCGACGCCGTCGCCACGGCGGTGTTCGTGTTCAGCAACGGCGGGGTCGAGAACGAGGTCTTCGACCTCGGTGACGACACGTCCGATGCCGCGCTCTCGGCGGCATCGGTCCACCTCGCCAACGCACTCGTCGGCGGCACGCTCGCCGACATCGACACCATCCCGTCCACCGGCAGCGCCTCTGCCGACGCCGTCTGCCACGCCGTGGTCGAGGCGGTCCGGGTGGGTGCTGCCGACGATCACGTCTACGTCGGCGGCGCATCCACGGTTGCGGCAAGTTTCGAAGCGGTCGACGTCGTGCGCCAGGTGCTGCACACGCTCGAGCAGCAGTTCGTGGTGGTGTCGCTCGTTCGCGACATCGTCGACCGGGGGATGTCGGTTGCCATCGGGGTCGAACACGGCGTCGAGCCGTTGTCGGCCTGCTCGGTGGTCGTGGCACCCGTCGTCGTCGACGGTGAACACCTCGGGTCGGTCGGTGTACTCGGCCCCACCCGTATGAATTATCCGCAGGCCCTGGCGACGGTCGATTTCGTGAGCGATCGCCTCGGCCGACGACTCGGAGAGGGCTGATGGCAGCCGACTACTACGACCTGCTCGGGGTCGATCGATCCGCGAGCGCCGACGAGATCAAGAAGGCGTACCGCAAACGCGCCCGCGCGCTGCACCCCGATGCCAACCCGGACGACCCCGAGGCCGAGGCACAGTTCAAAGAGCTGTCCAAGGCCTACGCGATCTTGTCCGACGACCAGCAGCGGGCCCGCTACGACCAGTTCGGTGAAGCCGGCGTCGGTGGCGCCGGGGGCGGCGGCGCCGGCTTCGAGGACATGTTCGCCGGCGGCGGGCTCGGCGACATCTTCGATGCGTTCTTCGGCGGTGGCGGCGGCGGGGCGAACCCGTTCGGCGGCGGCCGTCGGCCCTCCGGCCCGCCGCGCGGACAGGACATGGAGGTCGCCGTCGCGATCACGTTCGAACAGTCGGTGTTCGGCGACCAGGTGTCGGTCGACCTGAAGCTGCCGCAAACGTGCGACACCTGCGACGGCTCGGGCGCCGGCGAGGGCACCCGACCCGTCACGTGCTCCGAGTGCAGCGGTTCCGGTCAGGTGCGTCGTGTCCGCCAGAGTGTGCTCGGCCAGATGGTGTCGTCGAGTCCGTGCCCCCGATGCGGCGGTCTCGGCGAGGTGATCACCACCCCCTGCGAGAGCTGCCGCGGCGAGGGGCGGGTCACCGTCGACAAGACCTACACGATCGACGTGCCGGCCGGTGTCGTCGACGGTTCCACGTTGCGGCTCACCCGGCGCGGCGCAGCCGGGCCACGGGGCGGCGCCCCCGGCGACCTCTACGTGCATCTCCGGGTCCGGCCGCACGAGCAGTACCGCCGCGACGACGACGATCTGGTCACCGAGGTGCCGGTCTCGATCGCCCAGGCGGCGCTCGGTACCACGGTGCAGCTCGCGACACTCGACGGTGACGAAGACCTGGCGGTGCCTGCCGGCACCCAACCGGGTCATCAGTTCGTACTGAAGGGGCGCGGTGTGCCGCGGCTGCACGGACGGGGGCGTGGCGACCTGCGGGCGATCGTCAAGGTCGAGGTGCCGACCAAGCTGTCCGGCGACGAGGCCGACATGCTGCGCTCGTTCGCCGAAGGGCGCGGCGAGGTGGTCGGCGAGGGCGGCACCAGTCTGTTCTCGAAGATCAAGTCCGCCTTCTCGTGATCGTGCCGTCGTGACGGCGGAGGTGCTCCGAAGGGCTGATGCCCACGTGCTGGTCGACGACGTCGACACCCCGGTGCTCGCCGACGACGATGCCCACCACGTGTTCCGAGTGCTCCGGGTCAAGCCGGGCGAGACCGTCACGGTGACCGACGGCGCCGGTCGCTGGCGGGTGTGCCGGGCCGGCGACCACGAGATCGAACCCGTCGGCGACGTGCGTGAGGCCGCTCGTCGTGCACGACCGCTCACGGTCGCGTGCACGATCCCGAAGCAGGACCGACCCGAGTGGATCGTCCAGAAGCTGACCGAGTTGGGCATCGATCGAATCGTGCTGCTGCACGCCGAACGGTCGGTGGTGCGGTGGAACCCCGAGCGGGCGGAACGTCACCTGGCGAAGCTGCGCCGGGTCGCGGCCGAAGCGCTGCAACAGTCGCGGGGCGTGTGGCTGCCCGACATCGCCGGGCCGGTCCCGGCGCTCGACGTCCTGCCGGCGGCGGCGGCGGCCGAGCCCGGTGGCGAGCCGGTCGAAGCGGCCCACACGGTCGTCGCGATCGGTCCGGAAGGTGGGTGGTCGCCGGCCGAGCTCGAGTCGGCTGCGGCGACGGTGGCGATCGGCGCCACCGTGCTCCGTGTCGAGACCGCAGCCATCGTTGCTGCCACCAGGATGATCATGCACGCAGAGTGATATTTCCCTCGACGTGACGACCGAAACTGCCACGTTCGGCGTCCAAACCTGATAATTTGCTCGAAATCACAAGTCCAGAGGGGTGAGGAGCTGACGTGGACTACCAAGAGGATGCCGACGACGCCGGATACAGCGTGCAGGTCGGCGAACGGCTGCGAGCGATCCGCAAACAGAAGCGATTGTCACTGCACGATGTCGAAGCGCAGTCCGAACAGGAGTTCAAGGCGTCGGTGCTCGGCGCATACGAGCGGGGCGAACGTGCCCTCTCGCTGCCACGCCTCGACCGGCTCGCGCAGTTCTACCGGGTGCCAGTCGACCAGCTCCTGCCTCGTGCCGACAACACCCCGTCGGGCAACGAGGATGGCACCGCACCCCGGCCGAAGCTCGCTATCGACATCCTCAAGCTGAGTCAACTCTCGGGTGCGCCCTTCGAGATGCTGACGCGCTTCATGCGAATGATCCAGGTGCAGCGCCAAGACTTCAACGGCCGGGTGCTCACCATCCGCGCCGACGACAAGCGGGCGATAGCGGCGATGCTCGACATCCCGGTCGACCAGGTCGCTCTGCGGCTCGAGGCGCTCGACCTGGTGTTCCGACCCGCCTGACCTGATTCACTGACCCGATGGCCGCCGCGGCGGCGCCCTTCGGCGTCTACCTCCACGTTCCGTTCTGCGCTTCGAAGTGTGACTACTGCGCGTTCGCGACCTGGACCGACCGCCACCGTCTGACCGACGCGTACCTCGCTGCGCTGCGGCTCGACATCGAGCGAGCGGTCGCCGATGGCATGCCGACCGCGACGAGCATCTTCGTGGGTGGTGGCACCCCGTCGATGGTCGACGGCGACGCACTCGCCGAGGTGATCGGCCTCGTGCCGGTCACGCCCGAGGCCGAGGTCACGGTCGAGTGCAACCCCGACAACGTCACCGACGAACTGCTCGGGAGCTACCGCCGCGGTGGTGTCAACCGGATCAGCCTCGGGGTGCAGTCGATGTCGTCGCACGTGCTCGGGGCGCTCGGTCGGCAACACGACCAGCGCAACGTCCGGCTCGCCGTCGAGTCGATCCGGCGGGTCGGGATGTCGTCGTTCAACCTCGATGTGATCTACGGCGCTGCCGGCGAGACCCTCGACGACTGGCGGCACACGGTCGATGCGATCGTCGAGCTCGACCCGCCGCACGTTTCGGCGTACGCGCTCACGATCGAGGCCGGCACCCCGTTGACCGATCAGCCCGACCGTCACCCCGACGACGACGACCAGGCCGACAAGTACGAGTTGGTCGACGACCGCCTCGTCGCCGCCGGCCTCACCAACTACGAGATCTCCAACTGGTCGCGGCCCGGGCACGAGTGCCGCCACAACGTGCTGTATTGGCGGCAGCAGAACTACCGGGGCTTCGGGTGCGCCGCTCACTCGCACCACGACGGGCGTCGGTGGTGGAACGTCCGCACCCCCGACCGCTACATCGACCTGGTCGAGCGCGGCGAGTCGACCGAGGCCGCGGGCGAGACGCTCGACGACGCGACCCGCCGGTTCGAACGGCTCGAACTCCAACTCCGGATGCCGGAGGGCGTGCCGACCGACGCGCTCGACGGCGACGCGCTGCCGGGCCTGGTCGAGCGGAGCGGCGACCGGTGGGTGTTGACCCGACGTGGTCGCCTGATGGCGAACGAGATCAGCACCCGTCTGACGTGACGCCCTCGTCGTTGCCCGGCCGGTCGGCGGAGCCGGTGACCTCGGAGAACAGATCGGGGAAGACCTTGGCGACCTTCGACGTGAGGTAGTCGCCGTAGCGTCCCGACCAGGCCTGCAGGTTCTGGCCGTCCCACCGGCGATCGTCGTCGTCGGCCGGTGCGGTGCCGTCGAGTGGGAGCGCGGTGACCTCGGCGTCCCACGACGGGTCGAAGAAGTAGGGGAACGAGAGTCGCGTGCGGCCACTCGTGTTGCGGACCCGGTGTGGCGTCGATCGGTAGCGGCCCTCGGTGAGCCGGTCGAGCATGTCGCCGAGGTTGCACACCAGCACACCGGGCTCGGCGGGAACGTCCAGCCAACGACCGTCGGGCGTCCGTACCTCGAGCCCACCTGCGTCGTCCTGCGCCAACAGCGTGAGCAGGCCGTAGTCGGTGTGTTCACCGACGCCCCACTCGTCGCTGACGTCGTTGTCGTCCAGCGCCGGGTAGTGGAAGACCCGGAACAGCACGGTGGGGTCGGCGGTGACGTGGCGTTCGAACCAGTCGGCGCGCAGGCCGAGACCGATCGCGATGCCGCGCATGATTGCATCGGCCACGGGGCGCACTGCGGCGAGCCAGTCGTCGACGGCATGGCGTAGGTCGCCGTCGGGCAGGAGGTTGCGGCCGTGGAGCGGTGTGCCCGCGACGACGAGCGGGTGGTCGTCGGGATGGTCGATGCCGACGTAGAGCCCTTCCTTGCGGTCGGGACGGCCCGACGTGATCTCGCCCCGCAGGGGGAACCAGCCACGCCACGCCGCACCGGCCCGCGCCATCGCGTACGGCTCCTTCTCGTGGTCGGGGCGGGCGAAGAAGGCTCGTGCGGTGCCGTCGAGGCGGGCCAGGAGTGCCGGGTCGATGCCGTGGCCGGTGACCCGGAAGAACCCCAGTTCGCGGCACGCCCGGTCGATCTGGCCGGCCACGGCGCCGGTGTCCGCGCCCGGTGTCAGCAAGGGGTCGATGTCGATCAGCGCGAGCCGGTCGATCGGCGTCGAACGAGGGTGTGAGCCGGGCTTCACGGCTGGTAGGTTACGTGTCCGCTGAGGGCGTATGGCTCAGTTGGTTAGAGCGCATCCATGACACGGATGAGGTCGGGGGTTCGATTCCCTCTACGCCCACCGAACGAACCCCAGGCCCGATGGCCTGGGGTTTCTCGTTTCCGGGTTCGGCCGTCACCGAGCGCTGTCGGATTCGTCGTGGCGGTGGCCGGGGAGCCGTGCC
>CAXAWD010000293.1:0-5392 GCA_963972325.1 uncultured Acidimicrobiaceae bacterium | reverse complement strand
CCACCCGATCGCGGCACGCCGCAGCCGGACGTCTCCACGTTCGCCCTGATCGGCGACACGCCGTACGGCGATGCCCAGGTGCTGAACTTCCCGAACGTCGTCGATCAGATCAATGCCGACCCGGACGTCGACTGGGTCGGCCACGTCGGTGACATCAAGTCGGGCGGCAGCGAGTGTACCGACGAGTACTTCGACGGGGTGCGCGACCAGTTCGACCGGTTCGAAGAGCCGCTCGTCTACACGCCGGGCGACAACGAGTGGACCGACTGCCACCGTGAGAGCAACGGTTCGTACCAGCCGTACGAACGGCTCTCCGAGATCCGCGACACGTTCTTCACGCGGTGGAACCGCACCCTCGGCCAGTCGACGATGCGCGTCGCGTCGCAGTGGTACTGGGGTCTGCCGGAGAACGTTCGGTTCAGCGACGGTGACGCCGAGTTCGCCGCCGTGCACGTCGTCGGCAGCAACAACGGTTTGGATCCGTGGACCGGCGCGACCCGGCCGAACTGGTACCAGCGGTTCGAGGTGGCGTGGCGCACCCAGGCCGCCGTCCAACTGATCGACCAGACGTTCCGCACCGCTCGCCGGAACCGCTCGCCGCTGGTCGTGATCATGATGCAGGCCGACATGTTCGACCCGACCGTCACCGACCCGACCGTCACCGACCCGTCGATCGACGACCTGTCGGCGTTCCGTCCGATCGTGTCGGCGATCCGCTCGCTCGCCGCGCGGTTCGACGGTGAGGTGCTGCTGCTCGACGGCGACAGCCACGTCTTCCACGAAGACCAGCCGCTTGCCGCCGGTTCGCCGTGGCTCGACGTGTACGGCGTCAAGGCCGTCGACAACCTGACGCGGGTGACCGTGGAAGGCTCGACCGGCCTCGACGAGTGGTTGAAGTTCACGGTCGTCGACGGCGCTTGGTCGTACGAGCGGGTGCCGTACGAACCGACCCGGTTCACCGGCGTCAAGGTCAACGAGGTCGAGTCGCAGGGCGGCGAGCCCGGCGACTGGGTCGAACTCGTCAACCTCGCTCCGACCGCGTCGGATGTGTCGGGCTTCGTGATCAAGGATGACGACGACTCCCACGCCTACGCCCTGCCGGAAGGCACCGTGATCCCCGCCGGCGGCTACCTGGCGATCGACAGCGACGAAGCGACCGGGTTCGACTTCGGACTCGGCGGCAGCGACACCGTGCGGCTCTACGCACCCGATGCGACGACGCTGCTCGACTCGACCACGTGGGACGGCCACGCCGCCTCCACCTGGGGTCGCTGTGAGGACGGCACCGGCGAGTTCGGGGTGACCACCTCGAGCACGAAGGGCGCCGCCAACGACTGTGCCGCCCTGATCGGCATCAACGAGATCGAGTCGTCGGGTGGCGAACCGGGCGACTGGGTCGAGCTGTACAACCCGGGCCCGAGCGTGTCGGACATCTCCGGCTGGACGTTCTCCGATGACGACGACGAGCACACGTATGTGTTCCCCGACGGCACGGTCGTGCCCGCCGGCGAGTACCTCGTGGTCGACAGCGACGATGAGACCGGGTTCGACTTCGCGCTCGGCGGCAGCGACTCGGCCCGCCTGTTCGACGCCGACGGTGTGCTCGTCGACTCGCACACGTGGACCGCGCACGCTGCGGTCACCTACGGCCGCTGCCCGAACTGGGTCGGCGACTTCAGCGAGACGTTCGAGCCCACCAAGGGAGCCGCCAACGTGTGCGGCGAGCCGGTCACGACCGTGAAGATCAACGAGACGGAATCGAGCGGCGGCGACCCCGGCGACTGGATCGAGCTGATCAACACCGGCGCCGACGACATCGACCTGGGCGGCTGGCAGTTCCGTGACGACGACGACACGCACACCTACGACTTCCCGCTCGGTACGGTCATCCCGGCCGGCGGGTACCTCGTGATCGAAGAGCCGACCCACTTCGACTTCGGGATCGGCTCCACCGACACCGCCCGGCTGTTCCGGCCCGACGGCACCCTCGCCGACTCGTTCACGCAGCCGGCGCATGCCGCGGTGACCTGGGGTCGCTGCCCGGACGGCACCGGCGAGTTCGCCGACACCGGCTCGTCCACGAAGGGCGCCGCCAACGACTGCGGCACGCCCGTGGTCGACACCGTTCGGATCAACGAGGTCGAGTCGAACGGTGACTCGACCGACTGGGTCGAGCTGGTCAACAGCGGTGGCGCGCCGGTCGACGTGTCGGGTTGGACGATCCTCGACGACGACGACGCACACACCCCCTACGAGGTACCGGCCGGGACGACGATCGACGCCGGCGGCTACCTGGTGGTCGACGATGCGCCGGGCGGCCTGACGTTCGGCCTCGGGGGCGGCGACAGCGTCCGGGTGTTCCGAGCCGACGGCAGCCTCGCCGACTCGTACACGTGGACCGAGCACGCCACGACCACGTACGGCCGTTGCCCCGACGGCACCGGCGAGTTCGAGGTGACCGCAGCCTCGACACGAGGTGCGGCCAACGACTGCCCGCTCTCCGCGCTGGTCTTCAACGAGGTCGAGTCGAACGGTGACGCGACCGACTGGTTCGAACTGCTCAACACGAGCCCCGACCCGATCGACCTGTCGGGCTACACGTTCCTGGACAACGACGACGGCAAGGTGCCGTTCGAGTTCCCGGCCGGCACGGTGCTGGCGCCAGGCGCCTACCTCGCGGTCGACAACGACGGTGCGCCGAACGGTTTCGACTTCGGTCTCGGTGGTGCCGACAGCGTGCGCCTGTTCGACACGACGGGTGCGCTCGTCACGTCGTACACGTGGACCGAGCACGCCAGGTCGACGTACGGCCGGTGCCCCGACGGCGTCGGCGACTTCACGACCACGATCGTCGGCACGAAGGGCGGGCCGAACGCCTGCGGTTCACCCGTGGTCGTCAACGAGGCCGAGTCGAACGGCGACACGACCGACTGGGTCGAGCTCTACAACCCGACCGGCGCCGCGACGTCGGTGGCCGGCTTCACGATCAGCGATGACGACGACACCCACACCTACGTCGTCCCCGCGGGAACCACGATCGATCCGCTCGGGTATCTCGTGATCGACACGCTCGACTTCGGGCTCGGTGGGGCCGACAGCGTGCGCCTGTTCGACGCGGCCGGCGACCTCGTCGACGCCTATTCCTGGACGGAACACGCCGCCACCACCTACGGCCGCTGCCCGGACGGCACCGGCGAGTTCGAGACCACGCTCGTCTCGACGAAGGGCGGCCAGAACCGTTGCGACGGCGTGGCCTACTACGGGCCGTGGCCCGGCGGTGGCGACGTGGTCGTCGCCGATGCCGCCGCCACGTTCGCCGGTGACATGAGCGGCCTCGCCTACGAGGCATCGGGCACGGCGTCGGCTGGTGCGGTGTGGGCGGTCGAGAACGGCAACGGCCTGCTGTACCGGATGGTGTGGGACGGTTCGACCTGGAACCCCGACGGTGGCTGGGAGACCGGCAAGGTGCTCACGTACCCGGCCGGTACCGGCACGGTCGACGCCGAGGGCATCACGATCGCCGACGGCGACGGCAGCCTGGTGTACGTCGGCGCCGAACGCGACAACACGGCGAGCAGCACCAGTCGCAACAGCGTGCTGATGTTCGACACCGCCACCGCCACCGCCGACGCCACGATCTCGGCGACGACCGAGTGGGATCTCACCGCCGACCTGCCGGCCACCGGGTCGAACGCCGGTATCGAGGCGATGGCCTGGGTGCCCGACACGTTCCTCGTCGCCAACGGGTTCGTCGACGAGCCGTCCGGGCTCGCGTACGACCCGGCCGGCTACCCCGGCCACGGCGACGGCCTGTTCTTCGTCGGTCTCGAAGCGACCGGCGGCATCTACGCCTACGCGCTGAACGACGACGGCAGCTTCGCCCGGATCGCCACCGTCGACAGCGGGTTCCCGTCGGTGATGGCGCTCGAGTTCGACGTCGAACTGGGCGACCTGTGGGCCGTCTGTGACGACGGGTGCCAGGGCCGTTCGTCGATCCTCCGGTTGTCCGGCGGAGCGTTCGCCGCCGCCGAGAGTTTCGAACGTCCGGCCACCATGCCCAACATCAACAACGAAGGGTTCACGATCGCACCGCTCGCCGAGTGCGCGGGCGGCGTCCGGCCCGCTCTGTGGACGGACGACAGCGACACCGACCGACACTCGTTCCGTCAGGGAACCCTGGTCTGCCCCTGACCGGGCAGCCATCAGATCGCAACGTCGGTCTCACCCACCCACGCTGCGAACACCATCACCTCGGACGCCGGGTCGTCGTCCTCCTCAGGACGGCCCGGCGCTTCGGGGTGACGACGTGTTCGACCGAGATCAGTCGGCCGTGGGCACACCGACCGGCGGGCCCATGATCTGGCAGCCGTAGTCGGCGCCGACCCGGACGAGCTTCTCGATGTCGGGTGCCTGCGGGTAGGGGGATCGCCGCTCGGTCGTCGGCTCGCCCTCGCACTGACGATGGGGTCGCAGGTGGTGCCGGCCCTGCTCGACACGTGTGGTCTCGACGTCGACCAGGCACGCGATGTCACCCGGTTCGCCGCCGGCGCGATCATCGCGGCCGTACTCGAGCGCTCGCGTCGAGCGGGTGCTTCCGACTCGTCAGTCGAGGGGGTGGAGATCCTGGAGGGTGGTGGGGACGAGTTCGGCAACCGTCGGGTGGATGTGCACGGCCCGACTGATCGTGGTGTACGGCGCCTTCGCGTACATGACGTCGGCGATCAGGTGGATGACCTCGTCGCCGTTGAGCCCGAAGATCGCGCCACCGAGCAGCTCATCGGTGTCGGCGTCGACGAGGAACTTCATGAACCCCGCGGTTTGGCCCATCTCGATCGCACGGCTGACCCGCGACATGGGGCGTGTGCCGACGAGCACGTTGCGGCCGCTGTCGCGCGCCTGTGATTCGGTCATCCCGACCCGGCCGAGCGGCGGGTCGGTGAACAGGGCGTAGCAGAGGATCCGGTCGGACAGGCGGCGCTGGTCGTCGTCGAAGAGGTTGGCGACGACGATCTCGTGGTCGTTGTAGGAGGTGTGCGTGAACGCGCCCTGCCCGTTGCAGTCGCCGAGCGCCCAGATGCCGTCGACGTTCGTGCGGAGTTGGTCGTCGACCTCGATGTAGCCGCGTTCGTCGAGGGCGACGTCGGTGGTCTCGAGCCCCAGGTCGTCGGTGTTCGGTACCCGGCCGACGGCGAGCAGCAGGTGGGAGCCGACGAGCTGTGGCGGTCCGTCGGCACAGTCGACGTCGACCCTGACGCGGCCCTCGTCGGACTGGTTCGCCGGCGCGAAACCGATGCACTCGGCATTCATGCGGAACTCGATGCCCTCGGCTTCGAGCATCTCCTTGATCGCATCGGACACGTCGGGGTCGTCGCGCGAGATGAGGCGCGGACCC
>CAXAWD010000292.1:0-5395 GCA_963972325.1 uncultured Acidimicrobiaceae bacterium | reverse complement strand
CCGGAGCCGGTCCCACACCCGCTCGACGACCGTGCCGCCGGCGACGGCCATGCCGATGGGGACGTGTCGCGGCCGCCAGTCGATTCCCGCCGCCGCCGTGATCCGGGCGACCAGTTCGTGCACGGTGCGCGGTTCGCCGTTGGAGACGATGAGGGCGCGTCCACCCAGGTCGGGAGCGTGATCGAGCGCCGCCACGAGCGCGTCGGCGGCGTTGGTGACGTACGTGGTGTCGATCAGCGCAGTGCCCGAACCGACGAGTGCCAGTCGGCCGTGCCGGGCACGTTCGACGATCCGCCCGATGAGCTGGGTGTCGCCGGGACCCCACACGAGATGAGGTCGGATGGCCACGACCGGCATCGTCGGCGACGTCGCCTCGAGTGCGGTGATCTCGGCCATCGCCTTGCTCGTGGCGTAGTGGCCGCGGGTTCCGAGCGGGTCGGCCGGATCGGCACCGGCACCGACGAGGGCGTCACCGGCGTGGGCGACCGACGGCGACGATACGTGGACGAACCGTGAGACGCCGGCCCGGGCCGAAGCGTCGAGCAACAGGCGGGTGCCGTGCACGTTGGTGCGCTCGTACTCGTCCCACCGGCCGGTCACGCCGACCTTGGCGGCGAGGTGGATCACGGCGTCCTGGTCGACACACGCTCGTCCGACCGCGTCGGGGTCGGTGACCGAACCCCTGATCGAGGGGATGTCGCCGCCCTCGCCGCGCTGGAACGTGGTGACCTCATGACCGTGCCGAGCGAGCGCATCGACGGTGTGTCGACCGATCAGGCTCGTCGCCCCGGTGACCAGCACCCTCACGGGTCGGTGATCCTTCCGCCGGCGAGCGCCCGGGATGCCCAGGTGGCCAGCGCTGCGCGGTCGATCTTCGAGTTGTGTCGTCGGTCGACCGGGAGTGCGGGCACGTCGAACACCGCGGCGACGGGCACGGTGACGACCGAGCGGACACGATCGTGCGTCGCGCCGTCGGCCAGTCGGGCCTTCGACGCCGGTGCGGTGTGCTGCACGATCACGACGACCTGCTGGGTGCCCTTCGGTCCGACGCCGACGACGGCCGCGAGATCGATGCCGTCGAGCGATTCGACCTGCTGCTCGAGCGCGACCGGCGTGACCGCGCCGGTGGGCGTGGTGATCACGTGGCCGATGCGGCCCCCGACCCACAGACGCCCGGCGACGTCGAGGTGGCCGACATCGCCGGTGGCGTGCCGGCCGCGAGGCCGGCTCGCGTCGCGTTCGGTGCGCCACAGCCGGTCGTAGCCGAGGCGCTGGTGCGGTGCCCGGACGACGATCTCGCCGACCACGCCGGGTTCGGTCGTGAGTTCGCCCGCCGGGGCATCGAGCGGCCGGATGCCCACGTCGACCGAGGGCAGGGGTCGGCCGACGCACACGCCGTCACCCCGCTCGACCTCGGGTGTCGACGCCAACTCTTCGATCTCGTCGAGTGAGATGTTGGCGACGGGGAGACACTCGGTCATGCCGTACGGGGTGCATGCGGTGGCGTCGGGGAACAGGTCGCGGGCCTCCCGGAGCAACGCGGGGCTGACCGGCGCCCCGGCCGACAGCAGCAGCCGGACGTTGTCGAACGCAGCCCGATGCGTGGGTGTGAGTTCGTGGGCGGTGCGCACGACGTTGGCGAGCGCGGCGGGCGAGGCGAACACGAGCGTGGCGCGCACCCGCAGTATCGCGTCGCCGAGGGCGGGGGCCGTGAGCGTGCCGGGCGCGGCGACGTCCATGTCGGGTACGACCGACGGGATGCCGAGCAGCGGGCCGTACAGGGCGAACGGAGCGAACGCCGCCACCAGCCGGTCGTCGGCGGTGATGTCGTACAGCGTGGCGATCGCGTCCCGCTGAGCCGCGAGCGCGTCGTGTGTGTACAGCACGCCCTTGGAGGGTCCCGTCGCGCCCGAGGTGAACGCGATGGCTGCGACCTCGCCACCGTGGGCGAGGCGGGGGAGCGAACCGGGCAGGGTCCGTAGCGTCGGCAGGTCGGTGTGCGCCCCGAGCGCGGCGCGCCGGGCGCGTCCGAGCGTTGTCGTGCAGATTCGCCGACCGGGCCACCGCAGTGCGCGTGCCGCGGCCAGGGCCTTGGGGATGCCGATCAGATGGTCGGGGTCGGCGACCTTCATCGCCGCGCTCATGCCCCTGGGGCCGAGGCCCGAGTCGACGAGTACGGCGACGGCACCGGCGCGCCAGCACGCCATCAGTGCGATGCTCAGGTCGATGCCCGGCGGGATCATCAGTGCGATCCGTTCGCCGGGTCGGATGCCGTCGGCGGCCAGGCCGATCGCGGTCGCCTCGACGAGCTCGGCGAAGGCCTGGGTGTCGATCGCCGGTCGGTCGCCGGTCATCTCGGCGACGGCGAGACGGGGCTCCGGCGGCGGCGCGACGTCGAGCAGGGTCGAGGGCGGCCCGCCGGACGCGGCGGCCCGGACCGGCGGTTCGTCGAGGTCGGCGATCCAGGTGAGCGCGGTGTCGAGCGCATCGGTGTCTTCCGACACGAAGTGTCCGGCGGTGGGGTAACGGTGCACGTCGGCGTGGGGGAGCCGGGTCTCGAGGTCGTGCAGGTACAGGTCGGAGAACACCTTGTCGGCGGCACCCCAGAGCAACAGGGTCGGCACGTCGCCGAAGTCGGCGAGGCCGGCAGCGATGTCGTCGAGCGCCGTCGCGCTCGGATGCCCCGGGTCGAGGGGTATGTCGGCGACGAACTCGCCGATCGCGGCGCGCCGATCGGCGGTGCGATAGGGGGCGAGGAAGCCGTCGCGGGCGCCGGCGTCTGGCCGCTCGTCGGACAGCTCGAACGCACCGCGGATGAATGCGGTGGTCGACGTGGTGACCGCTCGGAGCATCGGCTTCGACCTCACGAGTCGGATCACGCTGGGGGCCGGCGACCCCGCCGGTTGGTGCACCGCGGTGTTCATCAGCACGACGCCGCGCAGCTGGGAGCGGTGCCGCTGCGCCCAGCCGAGCGAGATCGGGCCACCCCAGTCGTGCGCGACCGTGACGGTGGGGCCGGTGATGCCGAGCTCGGCCGACACCCGACCGAGGTCGTCGACGCGGGTGGCGAGTCGGCGGAGCGTGCCGGTGCGCTCGGAGAACCCCATGTCGAGGTGGTCGACGGCGACCACTCGCACGTCGTCGGGCGCCTCGGCGAACAACTCGCGGAACAGGTACGACCACGACGGGTTGCCGTGCACGCACAGCAGGGTCAGGCGAGGCGGTGCCGTGGCCGACCAGTTGTCGAGCACGTGCCAGGTGCGGTCGACGCCCAGGCCGTCGGGAGCGGTGACGAGACGCGACCAGGCCCGATCGAGCCCGGCGAGTGCCGGCGGCGGAAGCGTCGCAGGCTCGGTGTGGGTCACCAGCGGAGTTCGATGACGCCGGCGTTGAGGCCGGAGCCGATGCCCATGCACAGCACCGAGTCGCCCTCGCTCAGCGTGTCTTGCACATGGGCCAGCGTGATCGGGATCGCGGCCGGCCCGATGTTGCCGTAGAACGGGAACGTCTTGGGCACCTTGTCGGCATCGAGGTTGAGCACGTCGAGCATCGCGTTGGTGTGCACTTCGGAGATCTGGTGGAGGATGTAGCGGTCGCGGCCGCCCCAGCTCTCGCCGGCGCCGGCGTCGTCCCAGGCGAGCTTGGCCAACTCGGTGCCGGCATCGAGCAGCGCCTTCGTGTCGGTGGTCATGCCGTCGAGCGAGCCGACGCACAGCTGGTGGTGCTGGGTGGCGGCCCGGAAGAACCCCTTGAGGATCTGGTGGCTACCCGGGTTGGTGGTGTGGCGACCGAGCACCATCGCCGCGGCGCCCGAGCCGAGCGTCAGCGTGGCGAAGTTGGCGAAGATGTCTTCGATGCCTTTGCCGTGCTCGTTGAGGTAGTTGATCGTGTTGTCGTAGACCTGGTTGGTGCCCTCGCCGTCGACGATGAGGGCGTAGTCGATCTGGCCGGAGTCGATCATCACGCCGGCGAGGTGCATCGCGTTGACGAAGCCGAGGCAGGCGTTGGACACGTCGAAGTTGAGGCAGGTGGTGGGCAGGCCGAGTGCGTCGTGCACGGTGACGGCGCTCGACGGCTCGAGCCGGGCACGGCAGACGCTCGTGTCGACCATGAGGCCGATCTCGGAACGGTCGACACCGGAGGCGGCGATGGCCTTCTCGCCGGCCGCGGCGGCGGCGTCGGTGAACGTGACGTCGTCGGGCCACTGTCGACGCTCGCGGATGCCGGCGAGCGATTCGAGCAGGCCGGGCTTGCCCTCGGTGCGCGCGTAGAAGGGTTCGAGCCGTGCGTCGACCTCGTCGGAGGTCACGACGGTGGGCGCCTCGTGGAGCTCGACGGAGATGACCGCGACGTCATCAAAACTGAAATTGGCGTTCTCGATCATCTCATCCTCGGTTCGACCGTATGGTTTCCCCACCCTATTGACATCCGGTAGCCCTCGTCGGACACGGAGCGATCTTGACGGTCATTGACGCCCAATTCGGCCGCTCTCCGTAGAGTCTGGGGTGTGCTTGCCACCCTGGGTGACCTGGTCGAGGACGTCGTCGTGTTCGTGGACGACCCCGTCAACGTCGCGTCCGACACGGCGGCCCGCATCGAACGGCGCCGCGGTGGCAGCGCCGCCAACGTGGCGGCGGTCGCAGCGGGTCTCGGGCACGACGCCCGGTTCCTCGGTCAGGTGGGTGCCGAACCGATCGGCGCCGCCCTCCTCGCCGACTTGAGCGCGTCGGGTGTCGATACGTCGTTCGTCCGTCGAGCCGGCCGAACCGCCACCATCGCAGTGCTGGTCGACCCGACGGGCGAGCGCACGATGCTCACCGATCGGGGCGCGTGTACCGATCTGGACCGGCCCGATCCGGCCTGGCTCGACGGGGTCACGACACTGCACGTGCCGCTGTACTCGCTGTCGGGCCCGCCGATCGCGACCACGGCGTCGACGGTGATCGGGTGGGCGCACGACCGCGGCATCGACGCGGCCATCGACGTCAGCTCGGTCGCACTGCTCGACGATCTGGGGCGCGATGCCGTGGTCGAGTTGCTCGGCCGCCTCGCACCGGCGGTCGTGTTCGCCAACGGTGACGAGGCCGAGGCGCTCGACGTCGGCGGCCCGAACGCCGGGGCCGGCACGGTGGTCAAGCGTGGTGCCCGACCGGCGGTGCTGTACGCCGAGGGTGTGCGCCGCGAGGTGCCGGCCGAACCGGTCGACGAGGTCGGTGACACCACCGGCGCCGGCGATGCGTTCGCCGCCGGCTTCCTCACCGCCGACTGGCGCTCCGACCCGGTCGAGGCGTGCCGCATCGGCCACCGCACCGCCGCCGCGGTGATCCGACGCGTCCCCTGCTGTGACGAGCGGGGACGTTGTCCCTGGGCGGGTGGTGTAGGGGTCCGCGATTGA
>CAXAWD010000291.1:0-5399 GCA_963972325.1 uncultured Acidimicrobiaceae bacterium | reverse complement strand
GCCCTGAGCCCGGTTCATGGCCTCACCGAACTCTTCGAGGTCGTCGTCGAGGTTCTCCTCGTCGGCTCCGGGGTTGCCGAACAGGCCACCTCCGGATGCGTCGTCGTCGCCACCGCAGCCGGCGAGGACCAATCCGAGTACTGCCGCTGCGGTACCGAGATGTCCGAGTGTGCCGTGCGTCCGTGTCATGGGTGGGCTCCCTCCGTCGGTCCACGAGTCGTTGGGTTCAGGGTAGGAAATCGACCGACACCGCTGCAGCGAAATCCCGCACCCTCACGCGGCCGCCGGTAGCCGCTCGAGCGCGTCACTCAATCCCCGGGTCGGCGGTCTTTCCGAGACTCACGCTCCGGCCTCGGCTGCCGCGTGCTCGGACCAGCGCTGGTAGTCGACCTTGCCGTTGGCAGCCCGTTCGAGCGCTGCCACCGGGAACACCCGCTTGGGTGCCTTGTGCGCGGCGAGGTGCTCCTTGACGTGCGCGATCAGCTCGGACTCGTCGACGTGGTTGGCGTCGTGGGCACCGGTCGCCGACTCGACCACGGCGGTGACGGCTTGACCGAAGCGGTCGTCGGGGATGCCGACCACGACGGCGTCGGCGATCGCCGGGTGGAGTTTGAGGACCTCCTCGACCTCCTCGGGGAAGATCTTCTCGCCGCCGCTGTTGATGCAGACCGAGCCGCGGCCGAGCAGGGTGATCGAGCCGTCGGTCTCGACGGTGGCGAAGTCGCCGGGCACCGAGTAGCGGACGCCGTCGATCACGGGGAACGTCGCGGCCGACTTCTCGGGGTCGCGGTAGTAGCCGACCGGGGTGCGGCCGGTCAGCCCGACGCGTCCGATCTCGCCGGAGCCGGGTTCGACGAGTCGTCCGTCGTCGGTGATGACGACGGCGTCGTCGCGCAGCCGGAAGCTGGCGGTCTTCGCGGCGCTGTCCCCGGTGGACACCGAGGATCCCATGCCGAGCGCCTCGGACGACCCGTAGGAGTCGACGAGCATGAGGCCGGGGTGACGGTCGAGCAGGGCTTGCTTCGACTCGGCGCTCCACATCACGCCCGATGAGATGATCAGCCGGAGCGAGGAGATGTCCCACCGGCCGGGGTGTTGGTCGAGCGCGGCGAGGATCGGCTTGGCGAACACGTCGCCGACGATGATCGTGCTCTTGACCCGGCGATGGTCGATCGTGTCGAGGAACTCCTCGACGTCGAAGCGGGTGCTCTCGAGCGTGACGATCGAACCGCCGAGCGCCATCGTGTTGAGCGAGCTGAGCAGGCCGGTGCCGTGCATCAGCGGGCACGCAGGCAATCCGAGCGGCCCTGCCTTCGCGCACCGCGCCATCGCGGCGGGGGAGAGTCCCGAGTCGTCGAGGTCGGGGACGTCGGGCAGGGCGTGGCGGTTGCCGCGGTCGGTGACCATGAACAGGTCGTCCTGGCGCCACATGACCCCTTTGGGCATGCCGGTGGTGCCGCCGGTGTAGATGAAGACGAGGTCGTCGCCGCTGCGTCCCTCGGGCGCGGTGACCCGCCCGGTGGTCGCGGTGGCGGCGGCGATCTCGTACGGCGTCGCCCAGTCGGGGCACGGGCCATGGCCGTCGTCGACCCACAGCCACGTGTGTACGGCGGGCACCCGTTCCCTGATCCGCTCGATCGTGGTGGTGAACACCCCTTGGAACACGACGGCGACGGCGTCGGCGTTGTCCCACACGTAGACCAGTTCGTCGTCGACGTATCGATAGTTGGTGTTGACGTGGACGAGCGACGCCTTGGAGCAGGCGAGGAACGCTTCGATGTACTCGGGGCGGTTGTAGAGGTAGAACGCGACCTTGTCCTGATGGCCGGCGCCGGCGTCGAGCAGGTGGCGTGCCAACGAGTTCGCCCGCCGGTCGAACTCGGTCCACGTGCGCTCGATCGGGCCGTACAGCAGCGCCGGCGCGTCGGGCAGCGCCGCGGCGACCGACTCGAACACGTCGGCGAACGTCCAACCGGACACGGTGGCAGGGGGTGAGGTCATGCGGTGTCGTTTCCTGGGGTCGATGTGGGTGGCCCGGCCGGGCGAGCCCGACGATTGTTCCACGTCGGGCGTGTGGGTCGCATCCCGGGCGTTCGCCGCCGAGATGAACAACGGTTGAACTTATCTCAATCGATGTTGAGGCAATGATGATTGAGGTATACGGTCCGTGTCATGGATGAGACCGACCGACTCGGCAGGCGACCGGGAGCGCCGAACGACGGCCTGGTGGAGCGTGCCGCGGTCCACGCCGCGCTCGGTGAGCCGGTGCGACTCGCGATCGTCGACGAGCTGTCGCTCACCGACCGCTCGCCGACCGAACTGGCCGAGCGCACCGGCGTGCCGTCCAACCTGCTCGCCCATCACCTCGACGCGCTCGAGGCGGTCGGTCTGATCGAGCGGCTGGTCTCGTCGGGTGACCGACGACGCCGGTACGTCAGGCTGCGACACGACCCGCTGGCAGAACTCGCCCCCCTCGGCGCGCGATCCGTCGAACGTGTGCTCTTCGTGTGCAGCCACAACTCGGCCCGGTCGCAGCTCGCGGCCGCCATGTGGTCCGCCCGCACGGGTGGCGCAGCGAGGTCGGCGGGGACGCACCCGGCCGACGCCGTGCACCCCGGAGCGATCGCCGCCGGGAGGCGCATCGGGGTCGACCTGTCGGGCGGTCGGCCGAGCCGACTCGACACACTCGACGACGACGAACAGGTCGTCACCGTGTGCGACCGGGCTCATGAAGAGCTCGATGTCTCGCCGGGCTGGTGGCACTGGTCGCTGCCGGATCCCGTCGCCATCGGCACCGACGCCGCGTTCGACGCGGTCGTCGCCCAACTCGACGACCGCATTCGCGCGGTCGCCGACTGAACCACAGAACCGGGGACCCATCGTGGCCGACAACACCCAACGAGCAACCGATCCGACGACGCTGACGACCGAACAGATCATGTTGATCCGTCAGGCGGCGGAGCGACTGCGAACCGAGTTCGCGGGGACGTTCAACACCGAAACGATCGAGCGGTACATGCACAGCTCGCAGGAACTGCTGGAGTCGAGAGCCAAGTTCACGATGTGGCTCCCGATCCTGATCGAGCGGCTGACCAGGGACCGCCTGCGCGCGCTGGCACGCGTCGAGTTCGGTGCGTTCGGGAAGCCCGCCGTGTTGTTCCTGTGCGTTCACAACGCCGGCCGGTCACAGATCGGGGCCGGATGGTTGCGTCACCTCGTGGGAGACCGCGTCGACGTGTTCTCCGGGGGCACCGACCCCGGCGTCGAGATCAACCAGGCTGCCGCCGACGCGATGGCCGAGGTCGGGATCGACATCCGTTCGGAGTTGCCGCAGCCGTGGACGGAGGAGATCGCCGTCGCGGCGGACGTGATCGTGTCGATGGGTTGTGGCGACGCGTGTCCGATCTACCCGGGCAAGCGTTACGAGGACTGGGACCTCCGTGATCCGTCGGGCCAGCCGATCGAGGTGGTGCGAGAGATCCGTGATGACATCCGTGCCAGGGTCGAGACGCTGATCGGCGAACTCGGTCTCGACCGCGCCATGTCGGAACCGGCGTCATGAGCGTCCGGGTGGGCATCAACGGTTTCGGTCGAATGGGGCGGCTCGCGGTGCGGGCGCTCCGCGGTCAGCCCGATCTCACGCTGGTGCACGTCAACGAGCCGTTCGCCGACGTCGCGACGGCGGCGCACCTCGTCGAGTTCGACACGGTCCACGGCCGATACGAGGGCGAGATCACCGTCGACGAGTCCGGCAGCGGCCTGGTGGTCGACGGCCACGCGGTGTCGTACTCGTCGCACACCGCACCCGGTGACGTGCCGTGGGCGGCGGCCGACGTCGACGTGGTCCTCGAGTGCTCGGGCAAGTTCAAGACCACCGAGACGCTGGCCCCGTACTTCGAACGGGGTGTTCGCAAGGTCGTCGTCGCTGCCCCGGTGAAGAGCGACGGGGTACTCAACGTGGTGATGGGCTGCAACGACCACCTGTACGACCCGGCCGTGCACCACATCGTGACCGCGGCGTCGTGCACCACCAACTGCCTCGCGCCGGTGGTGAAGGTGCTCCACGAACAGATCGGGATCGAACGTGGTGCGATCACGACCATCCACGACGTCACCAACACCCAGGTCGTCGTCGACGCCCCGCACAAGGACCTGCGCCGGGCGCGGTCGGCGCTCAACTCGCTGATTCCCACGTCGACCGGATCCGCGACGGCGATCACCATGATCTATCCGGAACTGGCGGGCAAGTTGAACGGGGTGGCGGTGCGGGTGCCGCTGCTCAACGCCTCGCTCACCGATGCGGTCTTCACGATGGCTCGCGACGTCTCCGTCGAGGAGGTCAACGGGTTGCTGCGCGACGCGGCGGCCGGTGAGTTGCAGGGCATCCTCGGATACGAAGAGCGCCCGCTCGTGTCGGCGGACTACACCAACGACACCCGCTCGTCGGTGGTCGACGCACCGACGACGATGGTCGTCGACGGTCGCATGGTCAAGGTGCTCGCCTGGTACGACAACGAGTACGGCTACGTCCACCGGCTGGTCGAGTTGGCCGCTCGGGTCGCCGCATCGACATGAAGCTCCGCAACTACGCCCTGGTGACCGCCGGGTACTGGGCGTTCACGCTCACCGACGGGGCCCTGCGGATGCTGGTGCTGCTGCACTTCCACGACCTGGGCTACTCGCCGGTGTCGATCGCATTCCTGTTCCTGCTCTACGAGTTCATGGGCATCGTCACCAACCTGGTCGGCGGATGGGTCGGGGCGCGCAGCGGGCTCAACCGCACCCTGCTCGCCGGTCTCGCGCTGCAGGTCGTCGCGCTGGTCGGGCTCACGTTCCACGACGCCGGGTGGCGCGAGTGGGCGTCGGTCGGGTTCGTGATGGGGTTCCAGGCGTTGTCGGGCGTTGCCAAGGACCTCACCAAGATGAGCTCGAAGAGCGCGGTCAAGTTCATCGCCGGCGACGGCGCTCTGTTCCGTCTCGTCGCGATCCTGACCGGCTCGAAGAACGCGCTGAAGGGGGTCGGCTTCTTCGTGGGGGCGGCGTTGCTGTCGTGGCTCGGCTACGACGGGGCGCTCCTCGTGATGGCCGCACTCATAGCGGTCGCGCTCGTCGCCGTGGCGGTGCTGCTCGACGAGGACATCGGTCGGGCCAAGCGCAAGCCGGCCCTGCGATCGGTGCTGTCGAAGTCGACGGCGATCAACCGGCTGTCGGCGGCCCGACTGTTCCTGTTCGCCTCGCGCGACATCTGGTTCGTGGTCGCGCTGCCGGTGTTCCTCGACGAGGCGCTCGGTTGGTCGTTCGAGGGCATCGGCGCTTTTCTGGCGGCGTGGGTGATCGGGTACGGCATCGTGCAGTCGTTCGCGCCACGACTGCTCCGCCGTTCGCTCGCGAGCGTCGCC
>CAXAWD010000290.1:0-5409 GCA_963972325.1 uncultured Acidimicrobiaceae bacterium | reverse complement strand
TCGGCCGATCGTTTGACCGCCGCCATCGGTTCCGCAGGAACCGTGGGACGGTTCGGTGGTGACGAGTTCGTGGTGGTCGCCCGACCCGGGTCGCTCGCGCCGGACGATCTGGCCGAACGGTGTCTCGGTGCCTTCGAGGCCCCGGTGCGGTCGGGAGATCGTGTCTGGCAGATGAGCGCCAGCGTCGGGGTCGTCGTGATCGACGACCAGGCCTCGTCGGGTGACGTGCTGCGCGACGCCGACACCGCGATGTACGAGGCCAAGCGTGCCGGCCGGAACACGTGGCGGCTCTTCGATCCGGCCGCTCGCGACAGCGCGGTCGTCCGACTGCACCTCGAACAGTCGTTGCGGCACGCCGTGAGCGACGGGCAGATCGCAGCGTGGTTCCAGCCGCTGGTCAAGGCATCCGATTGGTCGGTGTTCGGCATCGAGGCGCTCGCCCGCTGGTGTCCGACCCCCGGCGAGTTCGTCCCGCCCGACCGCTTCATCCCCCTCGCCGCCGAACTCGGCCTGCACGATGCGCTGGGATGCCAGATGGTCGATTTCGGCATGGAGGCGGCTCGAGCGTTGACCGCGGCCGGATGCCCCGTGTCCATGGTGTCCGTCAACATGTCGCCGGTGCAGCTCCAGACCGAAGCGCTCTTCGAGCATCTGGATGCGCTCCGTCGGGGCGGGCATCCGGTCGACCAGCTGTGTCTCGAGATGACCGAAGAGCACATCGTCGACGACAACGAGTGGACCAACGCCCAGCTCGCCCGTCTGCTGCGGGCGGGGGTCAGCCTGGCGGTCGACGACTTCGGAACCGGCTACTCGTCGCTCGCCGCGCTCCATCGATTGCCGGTCCAGATGATCAAGATCGATCGGGGGCTCGTGGCGCAGGGTCATACCGCTGCGGGACGTGCCGTGCTCACCGCCGCGGTGGCCGTCGCCCGTGCGTACGGGTTGACCGTCATCGGTGAAGGGGTCGAGACCGTGCTCGAGGCGGCCGTCCTGCGCGATGTCGGCGTCGACGTGCTGCAGGGGTACCTGTTCGCTCGGCCGGCGCCGCTCGACGACCTCGTGCAACGACTGACGTCCGTGGATTGGTCGTGGGACGTCGATCGATCCGAGCTGCCGGCACCGATCGGCCCACCGATCGGCTGACCGACGCTCAGACGGCGACGAACGCGTCGTCGATCAGCTGCGCGGCTACTCGGGTCGCATCGAGTTGGGCGGCAGCTCGGACGTCGTCGTCCCAGCCACGCCGGGCGAGTTCTCGGCCGGACGCGCATGCGAGCAGCGTCGCCTCCAGGTCCGGTCTCGCGTCGACGAACGCCGCGCGTGCGGCGGCGGCTTCTGGGGAGCAGCGGGGCGCACTGGCCGCCCTCGAAGGATCGAGTGCGGCCAGGACGGCGCCGGCGCCGAGGAGGTCTTCGACGGCGGGCCGCAGTGGCTCGCCCGTGTGGTCCCACCGCTCGCCGGCTGCGATCACACCGATCGCGCCGTCGTGGGACAGCGCCGCAGCCCGACGCGCCGTGGCCGTGGCATTGCGGAACGACCCGGCGAGCACGAACGGCACGCCGGCCGCCGCGGCGACGAACGAGAGCGTCGACCCGTTGGGTGACGGCAGCACGATCCGGGTGGCAGGTTCGAGACGCAGCAGATCGGTGGGGGAGAGCGACGGTTCGCCGAGTTCACGTCGTCCGGCCAGCACGGCACCGCGCTGCGCCGCGAACGTCGCCGCGCTGTCGTCACGCCATCGGTACGGGTACACGACCGCTCCGGCCTCGGCAGCGGCGCTGACGGCGGTGGTGAACCGAAGGACGTCGACGATCACGACCACGTCGCAGTGAGGCGCCACGGCTTCGAGCCCGGCCGGGCCCCACCCGAAGCGGTAAGCGAATCCCACCTGGGAGGCGTCGTCGGTGTCGGCGCTCACCACGTGTCCCAGTGCGTGACCTCCTCGGCCGGCAACCGCTTCGCCGGCTTGAAGTCGGTGCCCTGTGTGTACGCGATCGGGAACAGCCCGGCCTGCGTGTGGGTGTCGTACGGAATGCCGAGCAGTTCGGCGGCCTCGCGCTCGCCGTCGCCGAGCAGGTGCAGCGTGGTCCAGGCCGAACCGATGCCACGCTCGCGCAGCGCCAGCATCATGCTCCACACCGCGGGCAGGATCGATCCCCAGATGCCGGCGCCGGTCGCCGACCCGCCCTCGCCGTCGACACGGCCCTGGATGCACGGGATCATCATGATCGGCGACTTCTCGAAGTTCTCGGCGAGATAGCCGGCCGAGTCGACCACAGCGTCCATGCGCTCGGCGCGGGCGTCGCCGTCCTCGTACTCCGCACGAGGCATCTGTCGGTACAGGTCGAACGCGCCCCGATAGATCTCCGCCAGGCGGTCCTTCTTGGCCTGGTCCTCCACGAACACCCACTGCCAACCCTGCCGGTTGGAGCCGGTCGGGGCCTGGAGCGCCAGCTCGAGGCACTCCATCACGATCTCGCGCTCGACGGGGCGGTCGAAGTCGAGGCGCTTGCGGACCGAGCGGGTGGTGGCGAGGACTTCGTCGGCTGACAGGTTGAGACGCATCCGGCGATTGTGGCAGCTCCCGACGACACCATGTTGGTCAGACGCGGCGGCCTGCGAGCATGGCCGGATGCGAGACGACATCCCGGACGCCGACGGCTATCGGGCGGTCAACCACGCCAACTGGGAGTCACGGGTGCCGGTGCACGCGGCCAGCGAGAGCTATCGGCTCGAGCGGTACATCGCCGAGCCCGATCTGATCAGTGAGGTCGTCGAGTTCGATCGACCGCGCCTCGGTGACGTGGCCGGTCTCGACGTGGTTCACCTCCAGTGCCACATGGGCAACGACTCGCTGTCGCTCGCCCGACTCGGAGCCAACGTCACGGGGCTCGACTTCAGCGCGGCCGCGCTCGCCGAGGCGCGCCGGGTGTCGGCCGCCGGCGGGCCCAACGTCGAGTACGTCGAGGCCGACGTGTACGACTCGGTCGAGACCCTCGGTCGTGAACGGTTCGACCTGGTGTACACCGGGATCGGCGCCCTGTGCTGGCTGCCATCGATCGCCCGATGGGCCGACACGGTCGCCGCGTTGTTACGTCCCGGTGGCGAGCTGTTCATCCGTGAGGGGCACCCCGTGCTGTGGGCGCTCGACGACCCGCGCCCCGACGGTCTGCCGGTGCTCACGTTCCCGTACTTCGAGACCGACGGCGTGCACTTCACCGAGGAGGAGACGTACGTCGATCACGACCGCCCGCTCGCGTCGCCCGACATCGTGCACTTCAACCACGGTCTCGCGGAGATCTTCAACGCGCTGTGGGCGGCCGGCATGGAGATCACGATGTTCGAGGAGCACGACACCGTGCCGTGGAATGCGTTGGGCGACGCGATGTGCGAGACGGGGGGCGGCGAGTGGCGACTCGTCGACCGACCCGACCGATTGCCGTGCTCGTACACGCTGCGTGCCCGCAAGCGGTGACCTGCGAAGATCGCGGCATGTCCGAACGAGTCACCGTCACCATCGCCGACGGCATCGCCGATGTCCGCTTCAACCGTGCCGACAAGCGCAACGCGCTCGACGGCGAGCAGTTCGCCGCGATCGAGGCTGTCGGCGAGTCGCTGAAGTCGGCCGAGGGGGTGCGCGTCGTCGTACTCTCCGGCGAGGGAGAGTCGTTCTGTGCGGGGCTCGACTTCTCGATGTTCTCCGGCATGGCCGGCCAGGGTGAACGCGAGACGGAGGGCAACCCCGGCGACATCCCCGACGGTCGGATCACCCACCGCGGCCAGCAGATCTGCTGGGTGTGGCAGGAGCTGCCGATGCCGGTGATCGCAGCCGTGCACGGCCACGCGCTCGGCGGCGGGTTCCAGATCGCACTGGGCGCCGACATCCGCATCGCTCACCCCGACACCAAGTGGTCGGTGCGCGAGGTGCACTGGGGGCTCGTTCCCGACATGACCGGCACGTTCATGCTCAGCCGGCTGATCCGCTCCGACATCGCCCGCGAGCTCACCTACACCGCCCGCATGGTCGACGGACGCGAGGCGTTCGACATCGGGCTGTGCACCCGCCTGAGCGACACGCCGTACGACGACGCGATGGCGCTGGCCCGCGAGATCGCCGCCCGCAGCCCGGGCGCGGTGCGCGGATCGAAGGCGGCCTTCAACCACATGTTCACGGAGGGCGCGGCCGAGCAGTTCGCGCTCGAACGTCAGCTGATCGGCGAGCAGATCGGCTCGCCGAACCAGGTCGAGGCGATCATGTCCAACATGGAGAAGCGCCCCGCGAACTTCGTCGACTGATCGGTGGGGTCAGGTCCCCATCGGGGTCAGACGCAGAGGCCGTCGCCGGTGACGCCGCGGGCGCAGGTCGCCCACGAGAACGCGGTGACGACGGTGTCGCTGTCGGACGTGTCGATCCAGATCGCCCAGGTCTCGGTGAGAACCGAGTCGTCGAACTGCGGGATCTCGACGATCAGCAGTCGGAGACTGCCGGACAGCAGCGTGTCGGTGCGGCGCGTCGTGGCGACCACCTCGGCGTCGGGATCGACCAGCTGATCGGTGACGATCGTCTCGATCGCGGCCGGATCGGTGGTGTCACCGATCCAGCTCTCGACCTCGGCGGACCGGTCGGCGACTCCCGCGACGTCGGTCGAGGGCTCGCCGAGCACGGGGACCGGCGGGATCGGCAGGAGCGCCTCGAACAGCTCGCCGTCGACGCCGAACAATGCGCAGCGGTCGATGCCGTCGGGCCAGCCGGCGCAGTCGATCGAGGTGCCGTTGCCGAGCTGCGCCCATCCTTCGTCACCGTCGGCGACGAGGACGCCGCCACCGTCGGGTGCGATCTCGGGCCCGAACAGTGCGGTGCCGATGCCGACGAACGCCTCGTCGCCGGCGCAGATCACGCCCGTGACCGACACCGACCCCGGGTCGACGGCGGCCAGGATCGTGGCCATCGGCGCCGAGCAGCCGTTGCTCGCGAGCGTCCAGCCGTCGGCCTGCGGCGCGATGGCGGCGGCGCCGACCTCCGCGCCGAGTTCGACGACCACCGGCTCGAGTCCGCGGTCGGCGACGAACGCCGTCGGCACGTCGAGGTCGCCGCACCAGGTGGTGAGCGCGTCACCAGGCCCGACGACACCGACGCAGCGCAGCTGGTCGGCGACGCCGTCGTACACGCGGATGTCGCCGTCGGTCGCGGCCAGGTCGAGCGTGATCGGTCCGGTGAAGCCCGAGGTCACCGTCCATGACGTGGCGCCGGGCTCGGGCAGCGTGAACGGTGCCACCGTGGTGGTGGGCGCAACCGTTGTGCTGGTGCTGGTCGTGCTGGTGGTCGTCGACGTCGTGGTGGTCGACGTGCTGGTGGTCGACGTGGTGCTGGTCGTGGCCGGAGCGAGGCTGCTGGTGCTGCTGGTGCTG
>CAXAWD010000289.1:0-5411 GCA_963972325.1 uncultured Acidimicrobiaceae bacterium | reverse complement strand
ACGACCGGAGCGTCGGGCCCGACCGCGGCCAACACGGTGTCGAGGTCGTCCCGGAAGCGCTCGTCGCCGACCTGGGCACCGACGTCGTTCGTCCCGAGTGCGATCACCCACACGTCGGGTTCGTCGGCGAACTCCGCGCGGATCGTCTCGATCGCGTCGAGGCCGGACGGCAACACGGTGCTCCCGGCGGTCATCCGGCGGCTCTCGACCCCGTCGACGACGAGGACGTCCAGACCGAGTCGGCCGAGTTCGTCGGCGATCTCGTCGTGCGCCGACAGCGTCAGCGAGTCGCCGACGACGGCAACCGTGGTGGGAAACGTCGCGTCGGCCGAATCGACGTCGGCCACCCGGCCGTCGGTCGGTTCATCGGCATCCGGCCCCGTGGCCGCCGGCTCGGCCGAGCCGGCGCGTCCGCCGGCACCGGGTGCAGAGGCACCGAATCGACCGGCGGGAACGGCGGTGTCCGACTCACCCGCGTCGGTCTCAGACTGCACGGCGTCGGCCGGGACGACGCTGACGCCGTCCGCCGGACCGTCCCACGAACAGCCGCCGAGCGCGACGACGCAGACGAGGAACAGTCGGATGGCGGACACCGACCCAGTCTGCACCGAACGCACCGACGTCGTGGGGCGCGCGGAGCGCATCACGTCAGGCGCTGGATGCGGCGGCTGATGCGATCGTGTTCGGTGAGGAGTTCGTCGAGCCGGTCGGACACGATGCGGCCGTCGCGCACGACGGGTCGACCGGCCACGATCGTGTCGCGGGCCGAGGCCGGCCCGCACCGGAGCCACGCCTCGACCGGGTCGGCCACGGCACCGGCGAACGACGGCCCGGTCAACGACCAGATGGCGACGTCGGCGACGGCTCCCGGTTCGAGCACGCCGAGTTCTCCGGAGCGGCCGAGGCACGCGGCACCGCCGAGGGTGGCGATCTCGAGCGCCATGCGGGCGGTGCCGGCGGCGGCACCGCTGCGGAGCTTCGCGAGCAGCATCGCCTCGCGCGCCTCGAGCCACAACGACGCCGAGTCGGCCGACGACGAACCGTCGACCCCCAGGCCGACGGGCACACCGGCCGCACGGAGATCGACGACGGGCGAGATGCCGGAGGCGAGGATCATGTTGCTCGACGGACAGTGGGCGACGCCGACCCCGGCCGCTCCCAGCCGGCGGACCTCGTCGGGGTTCGGCATCACGCAGTGCGCGACCCAGGTGCGGTCGGAGGCCCAGCCGGTGCGCTCGAGGTACTCCATCGGGCGGCACCCGAACGTGGCCAGGCTGAACTCGTCGTCCTCCGCGTTCTCGGCGAAGTGGGTGTGGAGTCGGACGTCCAACCGTTCGGCGAGTTCGGCCGTGCGGACCATCAGGTCCTCGGTGACGCTGAACGGCGAGCACGGGGCGAGCGCGACGCGGGTCATCGCACCCCACGACCGGTCGTGATGGCGGGCGACCGCCTCCTCCGACGCGGCGAGGATCGAGTCGTCGTCGGACACGACGTGGTCGGGCGGCAGCCCGCCGTCCTTCTCAGACAGCGACATCGAGCCACGCGTCGGGTGGAACCGCACACCCAGGTCGCGGGCCGCCTCGATCTCGGCCGACAGCAGGTCGCCGGCCCCCTGCGGGTGCAGGTACAGATGGTCGGCCGACGTGGTGCAACCCGACAGCGCCAGCTCGGCGAGCCCGACCCACGTCGACACGTAGACCGACTCGGTGTCGATCGCCGCCCACAGCGGGTACAGCGACTGCAGCCAGCCGAACAGGGGCTTGTCGGTCATCGGCGGGTAGGCCCGCGTGAGGTTCTGGTACAGGTGATGGTGGGTGTTGATCAGGCCCGGCGTGACGAGACAGTCGCCGGCGTCGATCGTGGCAGCGCCCGTGGGGGGCTCGCCGGTGCCGACGGCCTCGACGATGCCGTCGGTGATCGCCACCCACCCGCCGGCGAGTTCGCGCCGCTCGGCGTCTTGCGTGGCCACGCAGCGGGCACCGGTGACGACGAGATCAGTCACGGAGCGACTCCACGATCGCGGCGATGTCGTCGACGGTGGTGAGCGGGTTGACCACGCAGTAGCGGAGCACGGTCTCACCTTCCCAGGCGGTGGGGACGACGAACGACTCCTGCTCGGCCAGTTGCTGCCGGCTCCACGCGTGGTAGTCGTCGTGGCTCCAACCGAGACGGCGGAACACCACGACCGACAACTCCGGCTCGACGACCAGTTCGCAGTGGTCGCTCGCGCGGATCAGCTCGGCACCGGCGTGCGAGACCTGCAGCGTGGTCTCGACGGAGTCGCGATAGGCGTCGGTGCCGTGGGTGGCCAGGCTGAACCAGAGCGGGAGCCCGCGGGCGCGTCGGGACAGGTGATGCGCGTAGTCGCTCGGGTTCCAGTCGTCGTCGCCCTGTAGCACGTCGAGGTACTCGGCGCGCTGGGTGTGCGCGGCACGGGCGATGCGAGGGTCGCGATACAGCAGCGCGCAGGAGTCGAACGGGGCGAACAGCCACTTGTGCGGATCGACGATGAAGCTGTCGGCCCGTTCGACACCGTCGAACTTCGCCCGGACGCTGGGAGCGGCGAGCGCGGCGCCGCCGTAGGCACCGTCGACGTGGAACCAGACGCCTGCCTCGCGGGACACGTCGGCGGCACCGGCGAGATCGTCGATCACTCCGGCGTTGGTGGTACCGGCGGTGGCGACGATGGCGAACAGTCGACCGCGGTCGGTGTCGCCGAGTGCCTCGACGACACGCCGGAGGTCGTCGCCATGCATTCGTCCGGCCGGGTCGGCGGGCACCTTGACGACGTCGACGTCCATCGCCTGACCGGCTTGCACCACCGACGAGTGAGCACCGCTCGACGTGACCACGAGGCCACGCACCCGATCGGTGGCACCCTCGGTGTCGTAGCGCCATTTCCAACGGGCCGCGATCAGGGCGCTCAGGTTGCCGGCGGTGCCGCCCGACACGAACACACCACCCGCTTCGGCGGGGAGTCCGGCGAGGTCGGCGATCCAGCGCAGTGCCTCGTTCTCGGCGAAGACCGCGCCGCCGCCCTCCATCCAGGAACCGGCGTAGACGTTCGACGCGCCGACGACGAGGTCGAACAGCACCGATGCCTCGGTCGGCGCGTTGGGCACGAACGACAGGAACCGTGGATGATCGACGGAGATGCACGCCGGGGCCAAGACCTCACCGAAGATGCGCAGCGCCTCGAGCCCACCGATGCCGTGCTCGGTCACGGTTCGACCGGCGCCGGCGCGCAGCTGTTCGGGGGTGCTCGGGCCGTCGAGCGGGGGCGGATCGAACCGGGTCCGGTCGACCGCGTACCGGACGATCGCCTGGGTCAGCGCCTCGGTGGAGGCGTCGTGCCGATGCATGCCCCGAGTGTGTCAGATGGTTCGGAGCACCGCGCTCAGTCGTCGAGGGCGAGGAGTTCGCTGCCCTCGTGACGTTCTTCTCCGTCACGCTGCAGGACGAACCCGACGAGCGCCGAGAGAACCCCGCCGCTCATCAGGACGAGCGAGGGAAAGATCAACAACACGACGACGATTGCGATCGCTCCGGCCATGGTGGCGATCGTAGCCGCCACGGTCCCGCGTCAGAAGTTCGACGTTCCGGTTATTTGTTGTGTTCGCAACTAATGCCGCTACATTTGCTTGCATGAGCAACAAACTCCCCCTCACCGCCGGCCGCTGGACGATCGATCCCCACCACACCGATGTCGGCTTCACGGTCCGTCACCTCGGCCTGTCCAAGGTCCGTGGACGCTTCGGCGACGTCTCCGGGTCGGTCGAGATCGGCGACGATCTCGACGCGACCCGCGTCGAGGCCGTCATCGTCCTCAGCAGTGTCGCGACCGGCAACGCCGATCGCGACGGCCACCTCCTGTCGAGCGACTTCTTCGACGCCGCCACCAACCCCACGATGACGTTCCGGTCGACGGGCGTGTCCGGCCAGGCGGAGGACTACACGCTGACCGGCGACCTGACGATCAACGGCGTCACCCGTCCGGTCACGCTCGACGTCGAGTTCTTCGGCACGAGTGAGTTCCCGATGGATCAGTCGACCCGCGCCGGGTTCACCGCCACCGGAGAGCTGTCACGTAAGGACTTCGGGATCGAGTTCAACATGCCCCTGGGCGGCGACAAGGTGATGATCTCGGACAAGGTCGCACTGGAGCTCGACGTGCAGCTGGTGGCCCCGGCCGCCGACCGCGTCGACGCCTGATCACACGGCGAGGCCAACTCGCGTACGGTCCGGTCAGCCGACCGGGCGGTACGCGACGGCCTCGATCTCGACCCGCCCGTTCGCGGGCAACTCCCGCACGGCGACCGTCGATCGTGCCGGTCGGTGATCGCCGAACCCGCGGACGTACGCCTCGTTGAACGTCGCGAACGTGTCCATGTCGACGAGGAAGCACGTGGTCTTCACCACGTCGGCGAGCGAGGCACCCAGCTGCTCGAGCTGACCGGCGAGGTTGGTGATCGCCTGGGTGGTCTGAGCGGCAACCCCGAGCTCCAGCCGCCCGTCGGTCATGCCGAGCTGACCGGACACGTAGATGAAGTCGCCGGCGCGAACGGCTGGGGTGTACGGACCGAGTGGCTTGTTCATGACGCCGACGGTAGCCGGTCGTCAGTGGTCGGTCGGCCAGCGCTCGGCCCACCCCGACGCCGCCCACGCGGCCGCCGCGACGGCAGCGAACACGGCATCGCTGCCGTTGACGGATTCGCCGATGCCGTCCACCAGGTCGACGATCACCTGCGGGGTGTCCACTGCACGGAGGATGCCGAACGAGCGGATCGTCAGGTCGTGCGGCACCCCCGCCTCGTCGACCGACAACCCCTCCGACCGAACCCAACTCAGGGCCGTGTGGGCGGCACCGACGCAGTAGCTCCGGAGCACCACCTCGTCGAGCACCGGGCCGCACGACACGCCGACATGGACGCCACCGTCGCCGTCGAGGCGGGCCGTAGCACGAGCGCCGTCGGGCGATTCGACCGTGAACTCCGGCCCCGGTTGCAGCGATGCGATGAGCACCGCGGCCTCGACCCAGCCGGCGCCTCGCAGCGCGATCGACGTGGGCGGCCCGGCGACGTCGAACTCGACGACCTCGAGACCGGGGGCGACACTGCGAATGCGGTCGGAGACGCCGGGGCACCGTGCGACATGCACGATGCCGGTGCCGTCGGCCCGCACGCCGGCCGCGATCGGCGGACGCTTCGGCCCGGTGATCACGACGTCTTCGCGAGTGCTCAGCACCCGAACGGCACGCCCGTTGTCGTCGGCGAGGCGTCGTGCGATCGCGCCGAGTTCGCCGTCTTGTTTGCCGCCGAATGCTCCCCCGTTGCCGTGCGAACTCATCGGCTCGCCACCCGGTTCGCACCACGACGCGTCGGGCTCGAGGTACCCCGGCTCGACCCAGGTGG
>CAXAWD010000288.1:0-5422 GCA_963972325.1 uncultured Acidimicrobiaceae bacterium | reverse complement strand
CCTGGAAAAGGTGCTCGGCCGTACGGCGATCGACCGCACCGCGGTGATCCTCGACATCTTCGGTCAGAACGCTCACACGCTCGAGGGCAAGGCCCAGGTCGAGTTGGCGTTGCTGCGCTACCGGTTGCCACGGCTCCGTCGCGGCAAGTCGGCCAACCTGTCGCAGCAGCGCGGCGGCGTCGGCGCCCGCTTCGGTGGCGGCGAGACGAAGATGGAGGTCGACCGGCGTCGCATCATGCGTCGGATCACCAAGCTGGAGGGTGATCTGCGGTCGCTCGCAGCGACCCGTGATCTCCAGCGCAAGTCGCGCCGCGCGAGCGGTCTGGCCGGCGTGGCGATCGTCGGCTACACCAACGCCGGGAAGTCGACGCTGCTCAACAAGCTGACCGACGCCGGTGTGCTCACGGAGAACCGGTTGTTCGCCACGCTCGACCCGACCACCCGCCGTCTGGCGCTGCCCGGCGGTGAGCCGGTGCTGCTGTCCGACACGGTGGGCTTCGTCCGCAGCCTGCCCCACGGTCTCGTCGAGGCGTTCAAGGGCACGCTCGAGGTCGCCGCCCTGGCCGACTATCTGGTCCACGTCGTCGACGCGAGCGCCCCCGACCCGGAGGGGCAGATCGCCGCCGTGCGTGAGGTGCTGTCCGAGATCGACGCGGCCGAGGTGCCCGAACTCCTGGTGTTCAACAAGGTCGACCTGGCCCCCGACATCGCTCGCGACCTGGTCGCCGATCACGTCGGCTCGGTCGGCGTGAGCGCCGTCACGGGGCAGGGCATCGAGTTGTTCCTGCGGACGCTCGCCGACCGTCTGCGTGCGCTCACGACCGTGCTCGACCTGCTCATCCCGTACGAGCGCGGCGACGTGCTGGCGTCGGTGCACCGGGAGGGCGAGGTCGTCTCGACCACCGAGGACCCCGACGGTTTCCGGGTGCGAGCACGGCTGTCCGATGCGTCCGCCGGACGGTTGTCCGAGTACGTCGTCGCGGGCGAGTGACCACGGCTCGGTAGCATCCGGGGCGCATGGACCAGACCGGTTTCGTCCCTCCTCCGTACCCGTACGACCGCGTCGACCGCTTCAAGCCGCTCGGCGACGCGTTCGAGGGTGGTCTCGTCGACTTCTCGATCGGCACGCCGTTCGATCCGCCGCCCGAGGCCGTGATCGCCCGTCTGGGTGACTCGGGTCTCGAACGGGGCTACCCGCCGAGCATCGGCTCGGTCGACCTGCGCGAGGCGGTGCACCGCTGGATGGGACGCCGTTTCGGCATCGACGTCCCACCCGCACGAATCGGTGCGTGCATCGGCACGAAGGAGTTCGTGGGCACGTTGCCCCAGTGGTTGCAGCTCCGCCGGCCCGACCGCGACACGGTCCTGTACCCGGCGATCTCGTACCCGACGTATGCGATGGGTGCCACCCTGGCCGGGTGCCGGGCGGTGCCGGTGGCGATGTCGCCGACCGGTGGTCTCGACCTGGCCTCGATCGACCCGGCCGATGCGGCCCGAGCCCTGGCGTTGTGGGTCAACAGCCCCGGGAACCCGAACGGCGTGCTCGACGACCTGGCGGCGGCGGCCGACTGGGGACGGGCGCGTGACGTACCCGTGTTCTCCGACGAGTGCTACGTCGAGTTCACCTGGACCGGCCGCGGGCGCACGATCCTGGAGCACGGCATGGAGGGCGTCGTCGCGGTGCATTCGCTCTCGAAGCGCTCGAACCTGGCCGGCACACGGATCGGCTTCTACGCGGGCGATCCGGAGCTCGTGCACTTTCTCCAGGAGGTCCGCAAGCATGTCGGCATGATGGTGCCCGGCCCGGCGCAGGCCGCCGGTGTCGTGGCGCTCGACGACGACCAGCACGTCGAGGTCCAGCGTGGGCGGTACCTGGCGCGCCTCGAGCGGATGGCCACGGTGCTGAGCCGGTGGAGCGGTATCGAGATCCCGCTGCCCCAGGGCGGCTTCTACCTGTGGTTCCACGTCGGCGACGCCTGGGAGTTCACCGAACGCCTCGCGACCGAGGGTGGTGCGCTGGTCAGCCCGGGTGACTTCTACGGCGAGGCCGGTGCCGAGTACGTGCGCGTCGCCGTGGTACAACCAGATACACAGATCGATCTCGTCGCCGCCCGCTTGCGCGTCGGCACGACGAGCCCGCGACCGCACGAATGAGTGCCACACGACGGACCGAGGAGCACGCATGGCTGTGACATCACGAGGACGGGGCATGGCGGCGGCATTCGGCCTGCTGTGCCTCTTCATCGGGTTGGTGGGTGGCGCCGTGCTGTACATCGTCGCCCTGCGACGTCCGGCCCAGACGGTCGACGGGTTCGCCCGGGCACCGGTCGGGTGCGTCACGACGCTCGAGTTCGCGGAGACGGGCGCCTACTTCGTGTTCGAAGAGGTCGGCGCCGACGCCGAGGCGATCGGCAACGGATGTGTCCCGACGATCGACCCGACCGCTCGCTTCGGCGTGCAGTTCACGGGTGATCTCCAGCCGTCGGTGGCCGCTGCCGATGGCGACGTCGTCAGCTACGACGTCGACGGTTTCGACGGTCGCTCGGTGCAGCAGATCGAGATCACCGTGCCGGGGCAGTACACGATCGAGGTCGTCGGCGACGACCCGACGGTGGTGGCTGCGATCGGACGCGACCCCGACACCGGCGTCGCCGACCTCCGCCGAGCCGCACTGATCCTGGCCGTCGCCGGTCTGGCACTCGGCCTGGTGTTGCTCACGGTGTCGGGTCGTCGGTCGAAGCGGGCCGCGAAGGTGAACACGCCGTCGGGCCCCGGCTGGGGGCCGACGGCGCGGGCCGTGGGCGAACCGACGACCGGCGGTGGGCCCCTGCGCGGACAGAGACCGGTGAACCCCCACGCACCGTCGGATACGCCGGTGTGGCAGCCGCCCTCGGGCGAAGCGGCCGGGCAGGTGGAGCCGCCGATGCCCGGGCCGTCGGGTGATGCGCCGGTGCTGCCGGACACGCCGGGCCGCACCTCGGGCACCTGACCCGGAACCGCCCCGGTCAGAGTCGACGCATCACGGTGACGACGCGACCGAAGATGGACACCTCGTCGGCGGGGAAGCGCATCGGCTCCATGGTGGGGTTGGCCGGCACCAACACGACCTCGGCGCCTTCGGGGCGGTAGGTCTTGACGGTGGCCTCGTCGCCGGGGATGCCGGCGACGACGATGTCGCCCGAGTTGGCCGTGTTCTGCTGGGCAGCGATGACGAAGTCGCCGTCGAGGATGCCGACGTCGACCATCGAGTCGCCGCGGACCCGCAGCATGAACAGGTCGCCGCCACCCGTGAAGTCGGACGGCATCGGGTAGAGCTCTTCGACGTTCTCCTGGGCGAGCACGTCGGTGCCGGCCGCCACGTCGCCCACGAGCGGCACGTGCCTGACGGGGCGACGTTCCATGACCACACCGGAGTTCGGGTCCCACCGCACCTCGATGGCGCGGGGCTTGGTCGGGTCGCGTCGCAGGTACCCCAGGCGGGTGAGCGTGTTGAGGTGGCTGTGCACGGTGGAGGGTGACGTGAGGCCGACGGCGTCGCCGATCTCGCGGACCGACGGGGGATACCCGCGATCGCGCATCTGCTCGGAGATGTACTCGAGGATCTGTTGTTGGCGAGCGCTGATCTTCTTGTCGGCCATGGTCTCATCGTACGGCTGTTCGGTGCGCGAGTCAAACACCTGTTCGGGGACACGCGTTCGATGTTCGGGTTGACGTCGAACGATTGTTCGGGTACAACTGTTCCCCGTACAGACGTTCGGTGGCCGTTCGCCTCCGTCGTCGACCTCGTCGAATGAGTTGGGAGTTCTTTCGAGATGAATGCAGTGATGAACGCAGCAGTGACGAACACGACGGTGACCATCGATCCGATGTTCGGGGCTCGCACCGCTCGGCCGTGCGCCGTGTCGGAGCGCACCTACCGGCGTCGACGTGCGGTGGTGGGCGGCCTGCTGGCGGTGGCGGTCGCCTGCGGCATCGTGGTCACCCACGATGTGCTGACCGGCTCGGGTGGCGTACCTGCCTCCGCCGCTGCGAGCCGGTCGGCGCAGGTTCGGGCCACGGTGACGGCCCAGCCGGGCGACACGCTCTGGTCGATCGCCCAGACCCATCGCGGCGGCGTCGCGGTCGGCCGGTACGTCGACAAGCTGGTCGACCTCAACGGCGGTGCCTCGATCCGGGCCGGCCAGCAGGTCGTCCTGCCCTGAGCCGTTCGCGTCGTCGGGGGTGTTCGCGTCGCCGGGGGTGTTCGCGTCGCCGGGGGTCGACTCAGTAGCCTGTCGGGGTGCATTGTCCCGTCTGTCGTGCCGACGACACCAAAGTCGTCGACTCCCGACTCGCCCAGGAGGGCGCGTCGGTCCGTCGTCGTCGACAGTGTGTGGCCTGTACCCACCGCTTCACCACGTTCGAGCGGGTCGAGGAGGTGCCGCTGGTCGTCGTGAAGTCCACCGGCGAGCGACAGGCGTTCGACCGCGCCAAGATCGTGCACGGCGTCCGCTCGGCGGCCAAGGGCCGCTCGGTCGATGACGAGGCGATCGAGCGGCTGGCGGTCGAGGTCGAAGACGAGATCCGTCTGGCCGGCGGTGGTGACGTGTCGTCGAGCCGGGTCGGGCTCGCGGTGCTCGAGCGGCTGCGTGGCCTCGACGAGGTCGCCTACCTCCGGTTCGCGTCGGTGTACAAGAACTTCGACGCCGCGTCCGACTTCCAGAGCGAGCTCGAACTGCTCAGCAAGCTCGGGTCCAGCGGCTGAACACGAACCCCTCGCGGCCGGCGAGGAGATGAGCGAGCCGATAGTCGCGCATGGCCTCGCTCGCTCCGTTCGTGATGCGAGGGCCGTTCCCGCCGACCAGGTGCGGCGACAACGTCAGGTCGAGTTCGTCGATGAGGTCGGCATCGAGCAGGCCGGCGTTGAACCCGGCGCCACCCTCGGCCTGCACGTGGCGTGCGCCCGGCACCAGCTCGCCGATCCGGCTGATCGCGTCGGCGATGTCGACCCGGTCGTGGCCGGCCCGCAACACGTCGACGCGCGAGTCGTCGATGTCGGTCTGTTCGTTGGCGATCACGAAGCCGGCACCGCTGGTGAACAGGGCGCTGTCGAGGTCGACGCTGCCCCGGTTCGTCACCACACCGATTCGCTGGCGCGGCTTCTTCGGCGGGCCGTAGCCCTCGCCGGTCACGGTGTTGGCGCCCACGACGATCACGTCGGCGAGGCTTCGCAGCGTGAGGAGGATGTCGAGGTCGTTGGGATTGCCGAGCGTGCCCGAGGCGCCGTCGACCGCGATCGAGCCGTCGAGGCTCATCACCATGCACAGTGCGACCCACGGGCGGTCGGGGTGGACCGGCCGCTCCACGTCGTACGCGGCCCGCACCGAGATCGAGGCCGCGGGGTGGGGGAGGAGCCGTCGGAGCGCGGGAGGGGTCGTGGTCG
>CAXAWD010000287.1:0-5423 GCA_963972325.1 uncultured Acidimicrobiaceae bacterium | reverse complement strand
GGCGGCATCCGAGTCGAACAGGGTCAGCGCCGCGGCGTTGGTGGACTGGACCACGAAGTCACGATCGAGCAGCAGCACCGCCTCGGGCAGCTCGTCGAGGAGCCGCTTCACCTCGGCGCCCGCGGAGCGGACCGCGGCGAGCTGCCATTGCAGCTGTCGCCGCTGCCGTCGCGTGTTCCAGATACTCAGCACCAGGGCCGCGACCGCCACGACGCCGATGACGACCGCAGCCGCGTTCGAACTACTACTCACGGGGCGAGGTTAGATCCACACGTGGGGTGGTGCGAGCGATCGTCGGTCGGTCAGGGTGCCCACGACGCGACGAACGAGGTCACGAACTGCGCTCCGCCCACCAGGTATCGAGTCGTTGTTTGCTGGCTTCCTCGCCGATGAGGCCCTCTTCGAGGCGGATCTCGAGGAGGAAGTCGAGCGCCTCGCCGATCTCGCGCCCTGGGGCCAGGCCGAGATGTTCCATCACTGCCTTGCCGTCGAGTTCGGGACGGATCTTGGCGATCTCCTCGGCCTCGGCGAGCGCCTCGATGCGCTCTTCGAGGTCGTCCATCCGCTTCGACAGCTGCTTGGCCTTGCGCTCGTTGCGGGTCGTGCAGTCGCAGCGCGTCAACACGTTCAACTCGTGCAGCAGGTCATCGGCGTCGCGCACGTACCGCCGAACAGCGGCATCGGACCACCCGAGCCGGTACGTGTGGAACCGGAGATGCAGCGCCACGAGGGCGGTCACCTTGGCCACGTCGTCGTTGGAGTAGCGCAGCGCGGTCATCCGCTTCTTGGTCATGCGGGCACCGACCGCGTCGTGATGGTGGAAGGTGGTGCCCTTTCCCTCCAGGTAACCGCGGGTCTTCGGTTTGCCGATGTCGTGGAACAGCGCGGCGAGCCGGACGATCCGAAAATCGAACTCGGGGCGCCCCTCGGGCTGCTCGCGCAGCGGTCGGACGTTCTCGACGACGGCGATCGTGTGGGTGAGCACGTCCTTGTGGCGGTGGATCGGGTCGTGCTCGAGCCGCATCAGCGACAGCTCGGGAAGGAACCGGTCGGCGAGTCCGGTGTCGTAGAGGAACCAGAGACCACCGGCCGGATGGTCGACCGTCATCAGCTTGTCGAACTCGTCGCGGATCCGTTCGGCCGAGACGATCTCGAGTCGTGACGCCATCTGTTCGACCGCGGCGACCAGCTGGTCGGTGGGCACGAGTTCGAAGCGGGCGATGAAGCGGGCGGCGCGCAGCATGCGCAGCGGGTCGTCGCTGAAGCTGACCTCCGGGCCGAGCGGCGTGCGCAACACCTTCTGCATCAGGTCGACCGCGCCACCGTGCGGATCGACCAGCGTGGGGGTGCCGCCACCGGTGAGCTCGAGCGCCATGGCGTTGACGGTGAAGTCGCGCCGACCGAGATCGGTCTCGACGTCATCGGCGTAGGTGACGTGCGGCTTGCGGGAGTCGTCGGTGTACGACTCGGCCCGGAACGTCGTGATCTCGAAGACGCGATCGCCGAACTTGGCGCCGATCGTGCCGAACCGTTCGCCTTGTGTCCACAGTGCGGTGGCCCAACCGGCGAGACACGCCTTGATCTCGTCGGGACGGGCGTCGGTGGTCAGGTCGAGGTCGAAGTCCTCGTCCTGGGCGTCCATCAGCAGGTCGCGGACGGTGCCGCCGACGAGGTACAGCCGGTGCCCGGCAGCCTCGAAGCGCTCGGCGAGCGGCGCGAGTTCGGCGAGCACCGGGGCGAAACGATCGGGAATCATGGCGTGGCCAGGCTAGGAGACGTGAGGGCCATCGGGGCCATTCCGTTTCGGTCGAACCGGCCGTGCTCCACCGACGACATGCTCGCGGTGGGTCATCGGGCTACCGTCGTGGATGTGAACGGGTCGGTCGTGCGGACGTCGGGTGCCGCATCGCGGATCTGGCGCATGCGCCAGTGGCCCAACGACCCCACCATCGCGCACCTGATCTTCGTCGACCACCAGACGATTCCGACGACCGACGCGGTCGAGGCGGCCGTCGAGCACGCCTGGTCGAAGGGCGCGCGCGCGATCCGCACGTCGGCGCTGTTCCCCGCCGCGGCCGACGTGGTGCTCGCCACGGGGTTCGAGCCGATCGACCGGCTGGCGCTGCTGGAGTTGCACATCGACCAGGCCCTGATGCGGCAGATGCCGGCACCGACTCACCGCCTGCGCGCGATGACACCGTGGAGCCATCGCCTGGCCGCAGCGATCGATCAGCGTGCGTTCGGACCGATGTGGGGCAACGACCCCGCCAGCCTCCGCGACATCCGCACCGCCACCCCGGTCCATCGGGCCCGGATGGTGCGCGTCGACCGGCAGATGGCCGGGTTCGCGTTCAGCGGTGCCGCGGCCGACGTCGGCTACCTGCAGCGCATCGCCGTCGACCCGGAGCACCGACGTCTGGGCATCGCCCGCGACCTGGTGATCGACGCACTCACCTGGATGCATGCCGACCGCCGCACCCGCTGCCTCGTGAACACCGGCGTCGACAACGAACCCGCGCTGGCGTTGTACGAAGGGTTCGGCTTTCGACGGCTGCCCGACGTGCTCACCATCGCCGAGCGCCGCTCACCCGAATGAGGCGCCGGGCGATCGCGGCGGGCGCCTTGGCGCTCGTGGGGGCCGTGCCCCTCTGGTGGGGGCAGCCCGCCGCGTCGCAGAGCATCGACGAGGGATTGGAACTCACCGCGCAGACGTTCGCCGTCTCACCCGGCGGTGTGGCTCGGTTCGAGTTCGTCGTCACCGGCGACGTGCCCGAGATCGCGCCGACCACCACCACCACGACCACGACCACCACGACCACCACCACGACGACCACGACGAGCACGACGACCACCACCCTGCCGGGCGAGACCGGCGTGACGGAGCCACCGTCGGAGACGTCCACACCGCCTGCCACCACCGCCGCGCCGAGTACCACCACCACGACGACGCTGCCGCCCGGGCCGCGCATGACGGTGCAGGTGCGCTCACATCGCGCCATCGCAACGCGCGCCGGCGTCGCGGCCGCGGCCGACGGTGACCCCGGCCCCGTCCTCGACATCCTGGAGTTCGACCTCGACGAGGTGGCGATCTTCGACGAAGCGACCGGCGAGCGGCGGGGGAGCCTCTAGGGGCCGGGCGCCCCGGGGGTCGCCGACGTCAACCAACTGGATCTCCTGGACGAAGGGGTGCATCCGATCTCGGTCCAGATCCGGCGGGGCAGCGAGATCATCGCCCACACGACGACGCTGGTCGATGTGGTCCGCAGCGACGGGCCGGGGCGTGGCCCGTTCTCGTTCACGATCCTGGCAGCGCTGGGCGACGCCGGGCCCCGTCCGACCAACGGTGAGCTCGCCACCGCCGCCGCCACGATCGAACAGCTCGTCGCCCTCCTCGATGCGGTCGACCAGCCGATCACGGTTGCGCTGCCTCCTGGGTACCTCGACACGGTCGCTGACCGAACCGGGCGGCTCGGAGGCGAGTTGTCCGCCGCACTCGGCGCCGACGATCGACTCCTGGTCGTGCCCGACCAACCGCTCGATCCGTCGGCGGCGGTGGCCGCCGGCATCGACGACGAGATCGCGCGCGGGATCGTCAGGGGCGAAACCATGCTCGACGACCGGTTCGCGGTGACGCCGACCGAACGGGGCGCCTGGATCGTCGACCGCCCGATCACCGCCGACGGTGCCGACGCGATCCGCAACCTCGGCATCCCGCTGCTGGTGGTGCCGTTCGACCGGTACCTGACGATGGACAACAACCTCGGCGCGTTCACCGATCCGACCCTGATGTTCGACGCCCGGCTGTCCGACGACTCGTCGATGCGGGTGATGGTCATCGACCCGATCACCGAACTCCTCGACAGCGACGGCGGCGGCAACCCGATCGAGCGGGCCGTCCGCCTGATGGCCGATGCGAGCGCCTTGCGCTACCAGCTCGACCCCGACCGGCGGTCACTGATCCTGACCACACCCGACATCGGCATCCCCGACCCGCAGGTGCTGGCCGAACTCTCGTTGCTCGTCGCCCAGCATCCCGACTTCACGTTCCGGACGGTCGGCGAGATCCCCGACAACACCAACTCCGTGTTCAACGGCGGCAACCCGGTTCTGCTCGAACTCGACGACCGCCCGGAGATCGACCTCGGTGATCGCGTGCAAGCGGCCCAGACCGCACGGCTCGCCGCGGCGGACACGGCCTCGATGCTGCCCGACGACGACCCGCGACCCGACGATTGGGATCTCGGCCTCCGCACGGCGCTGTCGACCGGGCTGACGGCGGGCGAGTCGGCCGAGATCGTCGACGACGTCGAGGGCGAGATCGACGACGTACGCGCGCAGGTCGTGCAGCCCGAGGCGTTCACGTTCACGATCGCGGGCGCCTCGGCGCCGATCCCCCTACGGGTCGAAAACCGTGGCGACACGCCACTGCGCGTCCGGGTGCACGTCGAGTCCGACAAGCTCACGTTCCCCGAGGGTGATCTCGACGTCGTGCTCGAGGCGAACCAGATCACCAACGTCGACATCCCGGTCGAGGCCCGCTCGAACGGTGTGTTCCCGGTGGTGGTCGAGCTCCGCACCCCGGCCGGTACGCCGATCATCGACCCGATCGAGTTGACCGCCCGCGTCAGCACGCTCACCGGCCTCGGTCGTCTCGTCACCGTCGGCGCGCTGCTGGTGCTCGCCACGTGGTGGTTCAGCTACTTCCGTCGACGCCGGATCGAACGCCGCGAGGTCGCGATCGTCGAGGCCCAGGAACGGCACCCTGCCATGGCCCCCGAACCGGAGCCGACACACGATGCGGGCGACGAGCAGTAGGCTCGCGTCCCCGTGAGCATCCGTATCGTCACCGACTCATCCTGCGACCTGCCCGACGCGGTCGCCGCCGAGCACGGCATTCGCATCGTGCCCCTGTCGATCCGCTTCGGCGACGAGGAGTTCATCGACCGCGAAGAGCTGTCCACCGCCGAGTTCTGGGCCCGCTGCAGCCGGCAGGACACGCTGCCCGAAACCGCGGCGCCGGCGCCCGGCCAGTTCGAGCAGACCTATCGCGAGCTGATCGCCGAGGGTGCCACCGGCATCGTCGTCGTCTCGCTCTCCGGCGCCCTGTCGGCCACGATCCAGAGCGCCGAACTCGCCGGCCGGTCGATCGACGAGATTCCGATCCGCGTGGTCGACAGCCGATCGGCCACGCTCGGGGTCGGCACGATCGCGCTCGCCAGCGCCCGCCTGGCGGCCGAGGGCGCCACGATCGACGAGGTCGAGGCACTCGCCGTCGACCGTGCGGCGCGCACCAGGGTGTTCGGTGCTCTCGACACGCTCGAGAACCTCAAGAAGGGCGGTCGCATCGGGGGCGCCAAGGCCCTGCTCGCCACCGCACTGTCGATCAAGACATCGAGGTCATCGACGGTGCCGTCGAGCAGGGC
>CAXAWD010000286.1:0-5427 GCA_963972325.1 uncultured Acidimicrobiaceae bacterium | reverse complement strand
ATGACGACCCGCTTGGCGGTGCCGAGCAGATCGAGCGTGGCAGTCTCGAGCTGGAGGCCGACGTCTTCGCTGATGACCTGGGCACCCGTGAGGATCGCGATGTCCTGCAGCATGGCCTTGCGGCGCTCGCCGAAGCCCGGCGCCTTGACGGCCGCCGACTTGAACGTGCCGCGGATCTTGTTGACGACGAGCGTGGCGAGTGCTTCACCCTCGATGTCTTCGGCGATGATGACGAGTGGGCGACCGCCCTGCATGACCTTCTCGAGCAGCGGCACGAGATCGCGCACCGAGGTGATCTTGGACGAGACGAGCAGGATCTGCGGGTCGTCGAGCGACGCCTCCATGCGGTCGGTGTCGGTGACGAAGTACGGCGAGATGTAGCCCTTGTCGAAGCGCATGCCCTCGACCAGGTCCATGTCCATCCCGAAGGTCTGGCTCTCCTCGACGGTGATGACGCCGTCTTTGCCGACCTTGTCGATCGCGTCGGAGATCAGGGAGCCGATCTCGCTGTCGGCGGCCGAGATGCCGGCGACCTGGGCGATCTGATCTTTGGAGTCGACGTCGACCGAGAGGGTCTTGATCGACTCGACGGCCGCGGCGACCGCGGCTTCGATGCCTCGCTTGATGCCCATCGGGTTGGCGCCGGCGGCCACGTTGCGCAGGCCGTCCTTGACCATGGCGGCCGCGAGCACCGTGGCCGTGGTGGTGCCGTCACCGGCGACGTCGTCGGTCTTCTTGGCGACTTCCTTGACCAGCGCAGCGCCGATCTGCTCGTACGGGTCGGCGAGCTCGATCTCCTTGGCGATCGACACGCCGTCGTTGGTGATCGTGGGCGACCCCCACTGCTTGTCGAGCATCACGTTGCGGCCCTTCGGGCCCAAGGTGACGCGAACGGCGTCGGCGAGCTGGTTCATGCCGGCTTCGAGCGCGCGGCGTGCCTCTTGATCAAAGGCGATCTGCTTCGACATCTGTGTCCTCCGTTGGACGAATCTGTGTGCGGGATGAACCGTTCCCGATCCGGCGATCCGCCGGATCGGGCGTTAGCACTCTATCGGAGCGAGTGCTAACGGGACAAGATCGCGGACGACGACGAGCGGCGACCAGTCGAGGTCATCATCACGGAATGAAATCCCGACCAATCCAGTTATCTTTTGAGTCATGGCTGTCACCGTTCGTATCCCCACCACCCTCCGCCCGATGGCGGGCGGCAACAAACTCGTCCAGGTCGAGGCCGGCCCGCTCTCCGACGTCATCGCCGGCCTCGAGGCCGCCCACCCGGGCTTCGCCGACCGACTGCTCGACGACGACGGCGAGCTGCGCAAGTTCGTCAACATCTTCGTCGACGACGACGACGTGCGCTTCCTCGACGGCCTGGCCACCCCGGTCGCCGACGGCGTCACCGTGAGCATCATCCCGGCCGTCGCCGGAGGCTGACCCACTCGGGTTCGCGAGCCGGTCGCTAGCGTTCACGCGATGCGCGTCGTAGCCGCCGTCGACAAGTTCCGAGGCACCGCGTCCGGTGCCGAGATCGCCGCCGCGATCGGCCACGCCTGCTGGGAGCAGGGCCACGACTGCGTCGAGTTCGCGCTCGCCGACGGCGGCGAAGGCCTGATCGAGGTGCTCGGGGGCCCGAACCGCACCTCGGTCGTCACCGGCCCGCTCGGCTCGCCCGTCGAGGCCCCGTGGCGGTTCCACCGCGGCACCGCGATCATCGAGATGGCACTCGCCAGCGGCCTCGTGCTCGCCGGCGGCGACGAGGGCAACGACCCGATGAACGCCACCACGGCCGGTACCGGCGAACTGATCGACGCCGCTCTCACCGCCGGCGCCAAGCGCATCATCGTCGGTCTCGGTGGCTCGGCCACGACCGACGGCGGCCTCGGCGCCATCCAGGCGATCGGCACCCCGGCCCGTCTGAAGTCGGTCGAGCTGCTGATCGCCTGCGACGTCACGACCCGGTTCACCGACGCCGCCGTCGTGTTCGGCCCCCAGAAGGGTGCTTCACCCGCCCAGATCAAGATGCTGACCGCACGACTCGAGCAGCTCGCCGACCGCTACGAGCACGAGTTCGGCGTCGACGTGCGTGACATCGAGGGCTCCGGCGCCGCCGGTGGCCTGGGTGGCGCGCTGGCGGCGCTCGGCGGCAGGCTGACGCCGGGATTCGACCTGGTGGCCGACGAGCTCGACGTGTACGAGCAGTTGGAGACGGCCGACCTCGTGATCACCGGCGAGGGCCATCTCGACGCTCAGAGCTTCGAGGGCAAGGTGGTCGGGGGTGTCGTCGACATCGCGGCCGAGCACGACATCCCGGTCGCTGCGATCGTGGGCATCGCCGACGACGACGTCCGCGACCGGATCCCCACGTGGGCGATCGCGGATCGGTTCGGCGAGGAACGCGCACTGCGCGAGCCGCTGTGGTGCGTCGGCCAGGTCGCGATCGAGATCCTCGAACGGTACGCCCGCTGATCGCGACTGCGGCGTCGGGTCAGCCGGTGGTCGTGGTGGTGGTGCCCGAGGGGTCGGGGTTGGTCACCGTGACCACGTCGCCCGATCCGGCCGTCACCTCGGGCGCCAACTCGGCGAGCGTCTTGTTGGCTTTGTCGATGCCGAGCATCAGCAACACCTGAGCGCCGTTGAGACTGCCGTCGGCGGTGGGAGGGGTGCCGGAGAGCGGCGAGACGGACGAGACCCCGCCGAGGACCCGCGCCAGCGAATTCGCGACGTCTTGCGCAGCGGGAGTGTCGGGATCGTAGAAGATCACGGTCTCCTCGAGGTCGGGCGTGGTCGAACTCGCGTTGGTGGGATCGACCACCTCGAACCCGGCACCGATCTCGATCTCGCGGCTCATGGCGCTGGCGCTGCCGCTCGTGCCGTTGGCGTTGGCCACGACGACCGACGCGCCGTCGATGACGAGCGGTTCGGTGGTGGTCGTGGTCGGCAGGGCCGGCACCGAGTCGTCGGGAGCGGTCGAATCGGTCGGGTCGTCGTCGAGTGAGTCACCCGCGCTCTGCGACGACTCCGACGACGGGAAATCGGCCGACTCGTTGCCGTTGTCACTGAGCGAACGGAGAATGAGGAAGCCGGCGACCACGGCCACGACGGCCAGCACGATCGCGAGCGCACCGCTGACCGGCGCTCCGCCGTCGCTCACCCGCGGCGAACGTCGAGGGATCTGCCCGGAACCGTCGGGGACGTCGGTCATGTGAGGGTGCCTCCCTGTGCGTCGGTACCGGTGTCGAGCCGCTCGCGGCGCCGACGGACCCGCTGACGCTGCAATCGGCGGACGACCAATGGGTCGTGGTCGAGCGCCTCGGGCATCTCGAGCAGCTCGTTCAACTCGGCATAGTACTCGTCAGCCGAACACTGGAACCGCGCGCGGACGAGCGTTTCCTTCGGTTCGTCGAACGTCCAGAACGTCCGCTCGAACTCCAACATGGCCTGCTGCCGCTCGTTGATCACCGGTACAGCCTTACCGTTCGACAGGGTGTTGTACAAGCACCCCCACGAAGTCTCCTGATTCGCGGTGCCCGACGCCATGCTCTAACTTGCCATTCGTGTCGTCCGGCCCGCACTCCGACTCCCTCCCGCCCCGACCGTTCCTGATCGGCGTCGCCGGCGGGAGCAACTCGGGCAAGACCACGATCACCTCGCGTCTCTCGGAGCTCATGGGCCCCGACCGCCTGTCGCTGATCAAGCTCGACTCGTACTACATCGAGCGGTCGTCCGAACCGATCGAGCAGCGGGCCGCCGCCAACTACGACCATCCCGACGCGTTCGACTGGGATCTGGTCAACGACCACCTGGCGGCGCTCAGCGCCGGCGGTTCGGTCGAGGTGCCGATCTACGACTACACGATCCACGATCGCTCCGAACACTGCGAGATCGTCCAGGCGACGCGCGTCGTGGTGGTCGAAGGGATCCTCGTGCTGTGGGAACCGCGCCTGCGCGAGCGATTCGACCTGAAGATCTTCGTCGACACGCCCGCCGACCTCCGGATTATCCGGCGGCTCCGACGCGATGTCGCCGAGCGCGGACGCACCCCGGAGAGCATCCTCGACCAGTACCTCGCGACCGTTCGGCCGAGTCACGAACTGTTCATCGAGCCCAGCAAGCGCCACGCCGACGTGATCGTGCCGGAGGGCGGCCTCAACCGGCCGGCGCTCGAGGTGTTGCTGGCCCGCGTTCGCGAACTCGCGAACGAAGACCGCTGACCGGCGTCAGCCGTCGCTACCGGATTCGTCCCCGGTGCCCTCGTCACCCGAATCGCCACCCGAATCGTCGGCCGCATCGCCCGAGTCGTCGGATCCGTCGTCGGCGGCGGGAGAGCGACCCTGCAACTCGTCGAGCGTCTTGTCGGCGGTGTCGTCACCCATCGCCAGGAGCACCGACGCGTCGCCGATCGTCTCCGGGTCGCTGAGCGGGGCGGGCACGGTGAGCTCGAGCACCTCGATGTCGCCGCCTCCGAGCGCCTGCCGCAACGAGTCGGCGACGGCCTTGGCGTCGGCGTTGTCGGGGTCGTAGTAGATCTTGCTGGTGGCCAGCGGCCCCTCGCTGCTGTTGGTCGCGTCGCCGGTGGCGAACCCGGCGATGGCGAGCGCATCGGTCATCCGACCCGCGGAGCCGTTGATTCCGCTCGCGTTGGCGACGACGACGGTGGCGCCTTCGGTGACCAGTTCGAGTGGCGCGAGCGTCGTGGTGGTCGGCGGTGCCGTCGTGGTGGTGGTCGCCTCGGTCACGGGCGACAGCGTGTTGCTCGATGCGACAGTGGTCGTGCTGCTCGTGTCGGTGTCGGCATCGTCGTCGTCACCTCCGCAGGCACCGAGCGCGAGGACGGCCACCGCGGCGATCCCGATCGACCCGAAGGATCGTCGGCGAGACCGCAGCATGGATGGCGTGCGAGTGTCGACAGGTGCGCTCTTCACGCCCCCGACGCTACTCAGCTCGTCAAGGCCCGTGGGACCACCCCGAGCGAACGGGTCGCGCGATCAGATCTCGGCGTCGACGGTGAGCAGCAGTTCGCCGATGTCGTCGGGGATCGGTGTCCGTTCCAGATCGTCGTCGCGACCGACCTGGTCGAACGCGTTCTCGATCGGCATCGTCGGCACGGTGGCCATCACCTGCTCGACGACCCGCTCGTCCCACTGGCTGCCGGCGTGCTCCCGGAGAATCGCGAACGCCATGTTCAGCGGCATCGCACGTCGGTACTGCCGGTCGTGCGTCATCGCGTCGAGAGCGTCGCAGACCGCGATGATCCTCGACGCGAGCGGGATGTCCCGCCCCTCGAGACCGTCGGGGTAGCCGGCGCCGTCGAACCGTTCGTGGTGCGACCGCACGATGCGAGCGGCGGCTTCGAGCGCCGGCTCGGACGCGAGCATCGCCTCGCCGTCCACCGGGTGCAGCTTCATCACCTCGTACTCGTCCACGGTC
>CAXAWD010000285.1:0-5434 GCA_963972325.1 uncultured Acidimicrobiaceae bacterium | reverse complement strand
CTCGACGCAGCCCCGGAGGCCGGCAAGACGGCCGGCACGATCGACGAGATCAGGGAGCGATTCGGCTCGGCGGCGATCGGTCCCGCCAGCTCGATCAGCGGCCGAGGGCTGCGCGTGGTGCGAAAAGGTGCCCAACAATGGGGTCCCGACCAGCAACCCTCGAAATCGGGAAACCCCGAGGAAAAAGGCCCGGCGCGTTGAGGAACGGCCGCGGACGTGCGATGATTTCCAGTGCATGCCGCTGTCTGAAGACGAACAACGGATTCTCCGTCAGATCGAGCAAGAGCTCGAATCCGATCCCACGTTCTCCGAACGCGGCTACCGGGTGTCCCGTCGACGGCTCGTCATGCTCGCCATCGGCCTCGCTGCCGGCCTCGTCCTGACGGTCGCCGGTCTCGCGATCAGCTTCTGGTTGGCGTTCATCGGGTTCGTCGCGGTGCTGGTCATGGCGGTCAAGCTCGAGGCCGAGATCCGCGTCGTCGGCCGCGAGAAGCTCGGCAACCTGCCGATCAACGCCTGGTTCGCCGGTGCCGGTCGCCAGCGCCCCTCCGACTGAGCTGCAAGCTCCCACTGCACTCTGCACACCGCGTCGACAGCGACGCGCCCCGACGGCGGGGCCGCGTCAGCGCCAGTCGACGAAGTAGTGCCTGATCCGCTGGGGCAGGTTCATCGTGTCGCCGGCGATGCGATCGACCTGGTTCGACCACAGTTCGCAGTCGTGCCGCAGCGTCGATCCGTAGGCGCCCGGGTGCTCGAGGTCGATCGACCCGGGCGGGGCGAAACCGACCTGGTCGACGATCGACGCCAGCGAGGCCATCGGGCGGGCCGCGACCGGGAGCCGGTCGGCCGTCGCGGCTGCCCACTCGCGCGGGGTCCACGCCGGTGAACCGCCGACGCCGGCCTGCTCGGCCGCGTGCTGCGCACGGAACCACGCCGCCGTGACCCGCTGTGCCGGGTCGAGCGACCTCGTCGAACGACGATTCCAGCGCCGGGCGAGCGCCGGGAGCGCCAGCACGGCGGCCACGATGGCGGCGAACACGAGCCATCGCCACGGAATCGAGAGGCTGTCGTCGGACGCGGTCGCCGAGCCGTCGCCGACCTCGTCGCCGAACGTGCCGCCACCGTCGGGCAGTCGTGGGATGGCGTCGTCGTCGATCGGTGGCGCTGTGGTGGCCGGTGTGCCGTCGCCCACGGTGGTCGGCGGAGCGACGACCGTCGACGGTGTGGTCGGGAGCGGATCACCGGTGCCGGGCTCATCACCGGTGCCCTGCCCGGAGGCATCCTGGTCGGGAGCAACGTCGGTGTACCCCTCGGCACCGGGAGCGCCGCGGCCCGGCGTCGGCTCGAACAGCACCCACCCGATGTCGTCGAACCACAACTCGGGCCAGGCGTGGGCATTCTTGCCGAGCACGCTGTACCAGCCGTCGTCGTTGACCACGCCGGGTGTGAACCCGACGGCGACCCGCGACGGGATCCCGAGCGTGCGCGCCATCGCGGCGAACGTGGCGGAGAATTGTTCGCAGTACCCGACGCGCTGCTGGAGGAAGCTCTCGATCGCGTTGGAGCCGTGGCCCGCCTGCACCTCGAGGCTGTAGTCGAACTGGTTCCGGAACCATTGCTGCAGGGCATACGCCTGGTCGTACGGCGTCGTGGCGTCGGCGGTGACCTCACGAGCGAGCTGCTCGACGATGTCGGGCAGGTCGTCGGGGAGCTCGGTGAAGATCGGGTCGGGCGGGTTGCTCACCGAGCTCGACCGGAGCACGTCCTTGTCGAGGACCGGCGACGACGACACCACGGTGAACAGGTCGCCGGCCTCCATGTCGTCGGGGGCGAGCAGCGTGCTGGTGTCGCGATTGAGGTTGAGGCTCAGCTCGACGCCGCCCGAGAAGCCGCTCGCCTGGAACGGGTCGGGAGCGGCCGGCACGAGCTGTCCGCCGAGCGACAGCACCTGGATCTGCTGGCGGACCCGTGAGCCGTCACCGGCGCCGAAGCTGCCGTCGACCCGTTCGAGGCTGCGGCGCGGTAGCCGGAACCGGCGACCGTCGAACTCGGGCAGGGTGGTGACGCGCCAGTACGAGGGGGCGTCGGCGTTCACCCGGAACAGTTCGACGTTGTCGCGGTTGGTGAGGCGAGACCTGATGTCGACCAGCGGACTGATCAGCGTGGTGTCGCCGCCGCTACGCCCGCGTGTCTCGTAGAGCGGCTCGGCCTGTGCGCCCGGGATACGCGGGCCGATCACCCCGGCGAGCAGCGCCACCGCGGCGGCCGACGCGATCGCCGTCGGCAGCGTCAGTGAGGGGGCCCGTCGGCTGGTCAGCTCGACGCGCCTGGATCGATCGTGCATCGCTCGGAGCGCGACGACCGCGATGATGCCCGCCGCGATGAGGAGCGCCGTCGACGTCACACGAAGGCGGGGGCTACCCAGCGCGGCGATGAACACGAACAACACGCCACCGGGCACGAGTGCCTCGCCGCGAGCCTCGGCGCGGAACGCGAACGCATCGGCCATCACGACCGTGACGACCACCGCGAAGCCGGCGAGCGTGGCCCAGCCGACGTCGTAGGTGACGGGAGCGATCGCGGTCTGGAACTGTTCGCGCACCAGGTCGATGTCGAGATCGAGTTGCGCGCGTGTGGTGGCGCCCGGCCACCCGAGGTCGAGAGTGGACCCGTACCGCAGCGCGAGCAGCAGCCAGAGCAGCAGCACGAACAGCAGCGGGATCGCGATCCAGCCGCTCACCCTGGCCCGTCGCAGCACGAACGAGATGCCGTGCCCGACGACCACGAGCAGCCCGAGTTCGACGAGGAAGTCCCAGCCGGAGAACACACGGGCGAACCCGAGTGCGACGACGAACGAGTACAGCGTCAGCGCGGCGGTGGCGGTGAGATCTCGATCGATCGAGACGCGATGCTCGTTCGGGGATGTCATGCCGGTACCTCGTCGCGGGCGTCGTCGACGATGCGATGCAACGTGCTCGTGCCCGCCAGCCGACCCCACTCCTCGCGGAATCGGCCGAGCGACGACGCGTCGACAGTGAGCCGCCCGGCGCGCACGCTCGCGAGCGGGCCGCCGGTGAACACGCCGATGCGTGTGAGCGTCGGATCGACGAGTCGTTCGGTGCGACGCCACGCGTCGGACGCCGGTGACGACGTGACGACGACGACCAACCCGAGCCCCTCGCCGGGATCTCGTTCGAGTTCACCGAGTGCCGGACCGAGCTCGATCGGAGCGAGGAGGTGGAGCGTGTGTGCGGCGACTTCGGGGCCGCGGAGGTCGGTACCGCCACCGGTGACGAACCGCGTGGTGAGGCCGACGCGGTCGGCGCTGATCGCCAGGCTGCCCGCGATCGTGATCGCCCGTTCGAACACGTCGGCGTCGGCGTCCGTCACCGGCGCCGGGTACGCGTCGGCGTCTCGATCGAGCACGATGATGCAGCGGCGGACACCCTGCGCCTCGTGCTGTCGGACCTTGAGTTCTTCCGAGCGTGCTGACGCCTTCCAATGGATCGATCGTGGTTCGTCACCGGTCACGTAGTCGCGGAGACTGTGGAACTCGCCGGGTCCGACCCGCTGCGAGAGTGCCAACAGGTGCCGCCCGAGCACGCCGTGGCCGAGCGCCGGCATCGGCAACTCGAACGTCTGTGGTGCCACCGTCAACTCGGTGGCGCCGACTGCGATGCGCTCGTACGAGGCCAGACCCAACAGGTCGCGGCGCTCGAGCACGGCGGGGCCGACGGCGAGCACCCCGCGCCGGGTCGCCGGCACGCGGTACCCGGCGGTGACCTGATCGCCGGCGCGGAGCGGGGCGATGGTCATGTGCGCGGTGTTGCCGGTGCCCACCGGCTCGGTGAGATCGACCCGAGGGGAGCGGAGCCCGGCCCGGTTCTCGATCAGGAGGTCGACGCGACCCGTGTCGCCCACCGTCAGCACGGACGGGTGGGCCCAGCGGGTGATCGCGAGCTGCGGCTGGTGCAAACGGACGACGAGGACCGCCGCGGCGACGACCAGGGCCAGGCCCGCGCCGATGACGAACAGTTCGATGATGCCGAACACGCGGCCGATCACCAGCGCGGCGATGGCGCCCATGACGACGGTCCATCCCTGACGGGTCGGCATCAGTCGGGAACCCTCCGCACGGCTCGAAGCTTCCCGGGGTGGGGCATGGTCAGCGGGCGACGGGCACGGGCACGTCGGCGAGCAACTCGCGGACCGCGTCCTCGGCCGTGGAACGAGCGTTGCTGCCGGCTTTCAGGACGAGTCGGTGGGCGAGCACCGCGGTGGCCACCGCCTTGACGTCGTCGGGCGTCGCATAGTCGCGGCCCTGCGCGGCGGCGTAGCCCCGCGTGGCGGCCGCCAGCTGCAACGTGGCGCGGGGCGACAGCCCGAGCTCGATCGCACCGTGGCGCCGGCTGGCCTCGGCGATGTCGACCATGTACGACTTCAGTGCGCTCGCGAGGTACACGGTGCGTACGGTGGCGATCATCGCCAGGATCTCGTCGGTGCTGACCACGGGTTGCAGTTCGCGCAGCAGGTCGCCGGTGCTCTCACCGTCGAGGATCGCGATCTCGGCGGTGCGGCCCGGGTAGCCGAGCGCGATGCGCAGCAGGAACCGGTCGAGTTGGCTCTCGGGCAGCCGGTACGTGCCCTCCTGCTCCACCGGGTTCTGGGTGGCGATGACCATGAACGGCGGCGACAGCGGATGGCTCGTGCCGTCGACGCTGACCTGCCGTTCCTCCATCGCCTCCAGCAGCGCGGACTGCGTCTTCGGCGAGGCACGGTTGATCTCGTCGGCCAGGACGATGTTGGCGAACAGCGGACCCTGCTGGAATCGGAACTGCTCGGTCGAGCGTTCGTAGATGCTGACGCCGACCAGGTCGGTCGGCAGCAGGTCGGGCGTGAACTGCACCCGTTTCCAGGTGCAGTCGACCGATGCGGCGAGCGCCTTGGCGAGCGACGTCTTGCCGACGCCCGGCACGTCTTCGATCAGGACGTGGCCCTCGGCGAGGAGACCGATCAGCGCGAACTCGATCGCCTCCCGCTTGCCCTGGACGATCGTGGCGATGTTGCTCACGATGCCGTCGAACAGCGTGGAGAACGTCGTCGTCGCTTCTGCAGTACCCGTCACGATCCGAGAGGGTAGACGCTGGCGCGACGTCGTGCGTCGCGCGGTACCGTGCCGGACGTGGGTGATGGATTCGTCGCGATCGACTTGGGACCGAGTCGGCTCGCGGCCGGCATCGTCGACACCGACGGCGAAGTCGTCGTGCGCGACCGACTCGCCACACCTGCCCGCAACGTCTGGCCGGCGCTGACCCAGTTGGTCAAGCGGGTCCTCGCCGCCAACCCGACCGACACGGTGCCGACCTGGGCGGGGGTCACGTGCCCGGGCCCGATCGACCGGGGGACCGGCGCCATGAAACCGGTGGGCATGCCC
>CAXAWD010000284.1:0-5440 GCA_963972325.1 uncultured Acidimicrobiaceae bacterium | reverse complement strand
AACCCTGCGGCGATGACCGTGACCTTGACCTCGTCGCCCATCTCGTCGTCGATCACGGTGCCGAAGATGATGTTGGCGTCTTGATGCGCGACACCGTGGATGATCTCGGCTGCCGCGTTCATCTCGAACAGGCCCATGCTCGACGGGCCGGTGATGTTGAGCAACACGCCGCGCGCACCGTCGATAGCCGATTCGAGCAGCGGGCTCGAGATCGCCTGTTTGGCGGCGGAGACCGCACGCTCGTCACCGCTCGCCTGGCCGATACCCATGAGCGCCGAACCGGCGTTGGAGAGCACCATCTTCACGTCGGCGAAGTCGGTGTTGATCAGGCCCGGGGTGGTGATGAGGTTGGTGATGCCCGAGACGCCCTGCAGCAGGACCTCGTCGGCCATCTTGAACGCGTTGAGCACACTCGTCTTGTCGTTCGCGACCGACAGCAGTCGGTCGTTGGGGATGACGATGAGCGTGTCGACCTTTTCCTTCAGGCGCTGGACACCGTTGTCGGCCTGCACGGCTCGACGACGCCCCTCGAAGGCGAACGGGCGGGTGACCACGCCGATCGTGAGCGCACCGGCGGCGCGGGCGACCTCGGCGATCACGGGTGCGGCACCGGTGCCGGTACCGCCACCCTCGCCGGCGGTGATGAACACCATGTCGGCACCCTTGACCATCTCGTCGATCTCGTCGTTGTGCGCCTCGGCGGCCGAACGCCCCACCTCGGGGTCGCTGCCCGCCCCCAGGCCGCGGGTCAGGTCGCGGCCGATGTCGAGCTTGACGTCGGCGTCACTCATCAGGAGCGCCTGCGCATCGGTGTTGACGGCGATGAACTCGACGCCTTTCAGCCCGGCGTCGATCATGCGGTTGACAGCATTGACGCCACCGCCGCCGACACCGACGACCTTGATCACAGCGAGATAGTTGGTGGGTGCGGCGGCCATCAGGGATTCCTCCGTCGGAACAGGTGGATCGAGGTAGAGCGGGTGAGTGAAGTCATGGTTCTGCAGTCTGCGATCGACGTCTCAACGCGACATCCTGGCACGTAGGAGCCCACAGCTGCGGTGATGCTAGCCCGCAGAGAGCCCGACCCCTTCCCGAACGGTCGATCGAAGGTGACGTCTCGACCTCGATCAGAGGGTCACCTCGCTGGTCGAGACGTCGATGACACCCGGCTCGCGGTCGGGATTGTTCGCCAGCGTGGTCTCGAGTCGGAGCAGCTTGTTGAACAGATCACGGGCTGCGCCGAACCGGACCTCGGTGCCGTCGTCGAGGAAGATGCTGAGCCGGGAGCCGTCGGCGGTGACCGACACGAACGACACCTGCCCTCGAATCGAACTCGTCAGGTTCTTCGCCAGCTCGGACGCAGCGGCATACCCCTGCGGGGCGAAGTCGCCGGGCTGCAGGTCGACGGGGTCGGGCCCTGCCAGTAGGAGGTAGGCGATCGGGTATCCGTCGAGGACGGCGAGCACGCGCCCTTCGCGGTCGAGCACCCGGTACCGCTGATCGGGCCCCTGGTAGGTGGTCCAGGCTTCGCGCTCGCGGATCTCGATCGTGGCGCTGTCGGGGAAGGTCACCCGCACCCGGGCCTCGTCGACCCACGGGATCTCCTCGAGCGCCTCTTCGGCGGCCTGGGTGTCGGCGCGCAGCGTGGGGGTGCCGACCAGGTCGTCGACCACGGCCTTCACGGCCGCCTCGTCGGCGTAGACGGCGCCGAAGACCCGCACGTTGTCGGCCTTGACCGCGAACAGGCCGGAGCCGAGCACCGCCAGCGAACCGACGCCGACGACGACCAGCAGCAACAGCAGCAGCAGCCACCGGAGCCGCTTCCGGCCGATCGCGCGCTTGACCGCGGCGCGACGCTCTCGCATGCGTGGTTCGATGCCGCGCCGGGCGTCTCGTTCGGCACCGGGTGCGATGGTGTCGCCGGTGTCGTCGTCCTCGATGAACACGATCGAACGGGTGCCGGAGCGTTCGAGGTTGCCGGCCACGTACACGGCGTCGGGCAGATCCTCGTCCTCGATCGCGATGACGACCGGTGCGGCGTCGTCGTCGGCCGGGGTCGCCGACGGAGCCGGTGCGACGACCGGCGGTTCGGGGACGTCGCCCGCTTCGCCGACCACGACCGACCCGCTGTAGTCGTCGATCCGGATGACGGTCGGCGGTGTCGGTGTGGCGTCGGCCGGCGCGTCCAGCGGCTCCTGCTCGACGATCAGCAGCTCGGCCGGCTCCTGTTCCGACTCGTCCGCGTCGTCGATCCGGACGTCGGCGGGGTCCGACGCGTCCGGGGCCCCGGGTTCGTCGGCGGCGGGTTCGGGGTCGGGCTCGGCCGGGACGATCCGAACCGGCTCGACGGGCGCCTCGGATTCCTCGCCGAACGCACGCATCAGTTCGTCGAGGGCCGCCGGGTCGGGTTCGTGGTCGCGCGATTCAGGCATCGGCCCCCCCCGCCTCGTCGAACGACAGCGGGTCGGTGTCGTCGAACCCGACGAGCCGGACCTCGCTGCGCAGCCGGTATCCGCGCTCACGCTCGACCGTGTCGCGGACGTGTTCGATCACGGCACGCACGTCGGCTGCCAGGCCGCCGTCGCTCGCCTGGATGAAGTTGGCGTGCTTGTCGGACACGAACGCGGTGCCGAGCGAGAACCCGCGGAGCCCCAGCCCGTCGATCAGGCCACCGGCGGTGACCTCACCCGGCACCGGGTTGACGAACACCGACCCGCAATTCTGACCGCCAGGTTGGTGCTCGCGACGCCATCTGACGACCGCACCGATCTCGTCTTCGGCTGCGGCGCGATCGCCGGACTCGAGCTGCAGACGCACGTCGTGGACGATGTGTGCCGGCGCCAGGTCGGACGCACGGAATCGCAGCCCGAGATCCTCGGCCGGCAGGGTCTGCAGCCCGGCGTGCGGAGCGTTCATGTCGAAGATCCGGACGTCGATCAGATGGGCTGCCATGTCGGAGCCGTGTCCGCCGGCGTTCATCCGCACGGCACCGCCGACCGATCCGGGCACGCCGACGGCCCACTCGAAGCCACGGATGCCCGCAGCGGCCGTCCGGCGGGCCAGCACCGGGAGCGAGACGCCACCGCCGGCGACGACGGTCAGCGGGAACGCCGTCTCGTTGTGGGCCGCGATCATCGGGTCGGGCAGCTCGATGTGGTCGGCGAACCCGGCGATCGACAGCGCGACGCCGTCGAAGCCCCCGTCGGCGACCAGCATGTTCGAACCGCGACCGACGACCAGCACCGGGACGCCGGTGCGTGCGCGCACGTCGGCCACCGCGACCAGATCGTCGAGCGACCGCACGTCGACGAACAGCGCCGCGGCACCACCCACCCGATAGGTGGTCATCGGTGCCAGCGGAACGTCGTGCCGGAGACGATCGCCGAGGTGTGCTCCGAGCAGGGCGGACGCCTCGTCGACCGCCGTGGCCGTCACACCGCACCTCGCGCGGCGAGGACCTCGTCGGGCAGCGAGGCGATGTCGCCGCATCCCATCGAGATGCACACGTCGCCGTCGCCGACGTGCGACGCGAGGTACGACACCAGGTCGTCGCGACGCGGCAGCCACACGACCCGGGCATCGGGATGCTCGTCGAGCACCGCGTTGACCACGAGCTTGCCGGTGACCCCGGGGATCGGCTGGGTGCCCGACGGATAGATGTCGGTGAGCACCACGAGGTCCGCGGCGGCGAACGCGTCGGCGTAGTCCTGCCACATCTCGGCCATCCGGTTGTAGCGGTTGGGCTGGAACACGGCGACGAGCCGCCTCCAGTCGTCACCGCTGTCGCGGGCCGCCCGCAGCACGGCGTCGATCTCGGTCGGCAGGTGCGCGTAGTCGTCGACGAACGTGGCCCCGCCGTCGTAGCCACGCACGTCGAACCGCCGGGCCACGCCACCGAAGCGTTCGAGCGCATCGGCTGCGACCGCCGGGTCGACCCCGATCGCCACCGCCATGGCCAAGGCACCGGTCGCGTTGGCCACGTTGTGCTCGCCGCGCAGCGGCAGGTGGACCGAAGCGAGGTACTCCCCGTTGCGCTCGACGGTGAAGCGGAAGGAACCGTGGTCGGGTTGCAGGTCGACGGCCCGGAACTCGGCTGCCGGGCCCAGCCCGTAGGTGATCGCCTCGGGGTGCCGGGCGGCGACCCGTGCCGAGCGCTCGTCGTCGACGCACACGACCTTGGGGCCGGGGATCTGAGCGAGATAGCGGTCGAAGGAGTGCTCGATCTCGTCGATCGAGCCGTAGTGATCGAGGTGGTCGACGTCGATGTTGGTCAGGATCGTGCCGTGGAGCGGCAGCTCGAGGTGGGTGCCGTCGCTCTCGTCGGCCTCGACCACGAACCATTCACCGCAGGTCCAGTGTGCACCGGTGCCCATGTCGCGGACGTCGCCACCGATCACGAAACTCGGCGCGAGATCGGCCTCGGCCATGATCAGCATCAGCATCGACGTGGTCGTGGTCTTGCCGTGGGTGCCGGCCACCGCCAACGACTTCGCCTGGGCGCAGATCGAGGCGAGCATGCCCGCCCGACTCAGCACGGTGACGCCGAGCCTGCGGGCCTCGTCGAGTTCGTTCAGGTCGGACGGGATCGCCGTCGACGCGGTGACCGCGTCGCAGCCGACCACGTGCGAACGCGAATGGCCGATGTGCACGATGACGCCCGCCGCCCGAAGACGATCGAGGATCTGCCGTTCGCGGAGGTCGACGCCCGACACGTTGTGCCCCATCTGGGCGAGCGCGATCGCGATCGCGCTCATGCCGGGGCCGGCGGCGCCGATCACGTGCAGGCGCCGCGGCACCGACAGATCGAGTGGGGCGACGGGGGTGGTTGCGACAGTGCTCACAGCATCGCTCAGGCTAGGAGACGGCCGACCCCGTCGGACGGCATGCCGACGACCCCGCGACCGCCGTCTCGCTCATCGCGCGGCGACGTCCTCGACCAGTTCGGCCAGCGCACCGCGGCGGTGTGCCTCCCCCAGCCGAGCGGCGTGCGTCGACAAGGCGGTCCGGCGCTCGTGATCGACCTGCAGTTCGTGCAGCACGATGCCCAGGTCGCCGATCCGCTCCTCCGGCAGGTGGATCGCCGCTCCCTCGTCCGACAGCCACCGGACGTTGAGGGTCTGGTGATCCTCCGCCGAGTTCGCCCAGGGCACGAGCACGGCCGGGATGCCGGTCACCGCCACCTCGTGCACCGTGCTCGCCCCGCCCCGACCGACGAGCACGTCGGCGGCGGCGTAGACCAGCGGCATGTCGGTCTCGTACCCGATCGGTTGGTACACGATTCCCGACGATCCGTCGCTCGCCGGCGGCGCGCCGTCGAGGAACCGCTCCCCCACGGCGTGGCGGATCGCGAGCGAGGCGTCGTCGCGCCGCTCCTCGACGAGCCGGGTGACCGCCTCGTTCAGCAGGCCCGAACCTTGTGATCCGCCCATGACGGCGACCA